>JAOZNS010000232.1 GCA_029933635.1 Candidatus Zixiibacteriota bacterium
TTTTCATCCAAGATAATAAACAAGGGTGGATACTATCTACCTGTTTATTTACATATCTTGGAAAGTTATTGGGGGGTAGAAACTGATGCGATCAAACTTCCCACCAGAGTGACGAAGCCCAAGTTTTTTGCTTGGTCTTCAACAAACAGGAGTTTTTAGTTGGTGGGCCGATCATCTTCAGAGCTGCAGATCTGGAAGGATAACCTAAGGTATACCTTTGATCGCTTGGACCTGACACTTAGCCCTTCATCATCTGAATAAGTTGATCCAGAAGTTTGCAATCGCTGCAATCTTGATTGCCCGGAGGCGGAGACGCCAAATCAACAATACTGCGAACCTTCTGTAAAAGAGGGGGAATTCTCTGTTCTGCCTCAAGCTTAAGGGAAAGAACGTGTCCGGCAAAACTCATAAGAAACCCATCTTCCTTTAGAAACAAATCAAGTTCATCTTGAGTTAAGTCGGTCTGTGGTTGCATATAGACCAAGCCTATACCTGATATGGGATGAAAACCCTGTCGCCTTCCGATGTAAGCGTATCCATTAAGCTGAACCTCATACATGGGAAGCAATCGGTCCTGAGTTTGGGTGAATTTGGCGGTCTTGTAATCGATGATGAAATATGAACCATCCTCTCTCTGGAAAATTTCATCCGGCATGCCCCATAATAAGATGTCGGTGTTTTGGTCGACGATTCTGAATTGGGAGTAATGCGGAACCTTCACCGGCTTTCCTAAATTCCCCAGTTTCGACAACCATAGGGGCAATCGATTATATCGAGCAAAGTGAACGCTGGTTATCTTTTTGGTGTAAGAATCGATGGAGGAAAATATCCCGGGAAAGATCTGAAAGGGAAGCTTATTTGCGCAATGCATCCTGACCCAGAAACAGCGCGGACAGAAATTGGGCAGGGCTAACCCTCCCAGATCCTTGGCAGATATCCTTATTTGTCCCATATTAAATATCTCCTATCCTCACTCGGGCTGAACAAAAGGTCTACCCGATGGCTGAAAACCTCCTGTGAACCGAATCGTCAGCTTATAACCCTGCATTTTGGGGATAACCTTGGTGATTATCCTTTTTAGTTAGCGAAAGGAGCGGGCGAGATTATCCAGCTTAGCTCGCAACGGGTTCAAGGGTAAAAGCCCCACGATCCGATCGATGGGTTTCCCCTTGCGAAATAAGATGATCGTAGGAATGCTTTGCACCTTGTATCGCATGGCAGTCTGAGGATTTTGATCCACGTTCAGCTTAAAGATGTGCATCCGTCCGGCATAATCCGGACCGATCTCATCCAGAAGTCCTCCCATAACCTGACAGGGCGGACACCGTGGCGACCAGAAGTCCACCACCACCGGAACCTCAGATTCAAGCACTTCCTTTTGAAAGGACTCATCGGTCACAGGTCGGGGTTTACCAGGTTTTGGGGGTTTGAAAAATAAGTTCTTTAAAAATCCCATATTCGTTTAACCATCCGAAAAAATTATATACAACGTCTTAGTTTCTGATGACCTTCCTTAATTCTGATCTTTGGATCTCCTCTGAAAGAGTCGCTGATAGATAACTCTACGGGCATTAAGGTGAATATTTGAAACAAAAGGAAATCCCTCCTGTTGTTCTCCTATTTTCCTCTTCATCTCATGGAGGGGAAAGGAGGGTAAGGTTCTCTAAATCTTAACACCATCGTGTCCTTAAACTTTTTTATCAAGAATCTCAACAGCAAAAATGGAGAAAAAGAGCTAATCGTTTAAATGAGCTCTATTCTCCCGTTTCTCTCCCTTAAAGAATAACTATAAATTCTATTATGTCAAGTTTATCTTGAGTGGATAAACACATGGGTAAGCAATCCGGATTAAGGTTTCTTATCAATAAAACTATTAACTCTTCGTATACTTAAATGAATGTTGGGCATTTTTTACATACTTCTACTACGTGTCCATAAGGGATAAAAGGTGCCACAAGGAAAAAGGCAAAGTCCAGATATCGGATCTGTTTTAATTCAACTCTCCTCCTTGGTTCTCTCCCCCACTCATCCACAACAAATCGCCAACCAGGTTTTAAAAAAGATCAGAAAGATTTTCGATGCAAAACTATGCTGGTCCTTTTCAGTAGAGAATAAACAGGTCAAATTCCAAGGAGGTGGAGAGAACGAGGGCTGGCACAATTTGATCAAATCCGGACTCCTCACCAGACTTTCCCCTCAGGTTATGAAGGGTCCCTATCCTCTTTTATGCAACCGTTTCGGTGAGCTTTATTACAAAAACAGAGCTATATATAGACTCCTTCAGAGGATTGGCCTGTATAAATTTATGGGCATCTCTCTTAAGCGGGGTAACAAGCTGGTGGGAACCTTAAACGTAGCCAGGGAGAAGGACACCCCCAACTTCACCCGGCAAGATTTGAAATCTTTGGACCTTTGTGGAACTTTGTTTCTGATGACGCAACTTAGAGAAGTGGAACGACGATCAAGGCAATACCAAGATTTTCTTGAGGCGATAATTGACAATATTCCTAATCCTATTTTCATCAAGGACAGAAAACATCGCTGGGTGGTTTTGAATCAAGCTGTCTCCGATCTGGTGGGGTATCCCAGGAAGGAGATGCTGGGCCGATCCGATTATGACTTCTTCCCTAAAAAACAGGCAGATTTCTTCTGGAAGATGGATGAGGAGATGTTCCGTACCGGAAAAGTTATAGATATTCCAGAAGAGCCCATCACTGACAAAGAGGGGAACATTCATTTTCTTCACACCAAGAAAGCTCCCTTAAAGGATTCATCCGGGAAGATAACCCATCTGGTGGGGATAATTGAAGACATCACCCAGCACAAACGGATCGATGAATCTCTGAGGGAATCGGAATCGAAATATTCAACCCTGGTAGAACAAGCAAAGGATGGGGTGGTGATTCTGCAGGACGGAATAATCAAATTCGCCAACCAAGCTATGGAGGAGCTCTTTGGCTATAAAGCTCACCAGATAGTGGGTATGAGTTTTTTGGATCTGGTGGCGCCGGAAAGCAGAAAGGAAATCGCTCAAAGATATAAATTGCGGATGAGGGGGAACAGAGGTCATCAGGTTTATGAAACTAAGATTCTCTGCAAGAATGGAAGCATAAAAGAGATTGAAGCATCCACGGTGGTAATCCCCTACCAAGGAAGGCCAGCTATCATGGGGATCGCACGGGACATTACCGAACGTAAGCGAGTGGAGGAGGAGCTAAAAACTGAACGGGACAGACTTGAATTGGTCACCAGACACATCGGAGTGGGATTGGCCATCATCTCCAGAGACTACCGCACATTGTGGGCCAATGAGGTGCTTAAAAAAATATTTGGGGAGGTTGAAGGTAAGATTTGCCATCTCACTTACAATCAACGAAAGAAAATCTGTCCCGGATGTGGGGTGCGGGAAGTTTTTGAAACTGGAAGGCCGGAGGTGGTCCACGAGCAGGTGGGAAAAGACAAAGACGGCAAAACCATCTGGTCTCAGATAATCGCCACCCCGATCAAGGACAAAGATGGCAATATCATCTCAGCTCTGGAGGTGGTGGTGCCCATCACCCAACGTAAACAACAGGAGAAGACACTGATTCAAAAAGAGCGAATTGCTCGGGAACGCGCCCGACTCGTGGCAGATCTGCTCAACCTGAACAAAATCGATGATATTCTAAAAAGGGTCTGCAAAGCCATCCATGATTCCGGCCTCTTTCAGCGGGCCGTGATGACCTTGCATGATCCCAAAAGGCGAATCGTGCATCTTGGGCAGGTAGGGTTACCATATTCTGCGGTCAAGCGAGCCAAGGAAGCGCCACCGATCGATGATGAGCTCAAAGCTCAAATAACCAATAAAAAATTCCGCATATCCGATTCCTTTTTCATCCCAGTTGAGGCGGGGCTTGATTTCAAACGGAGCAGACGCTACATTCCACAAAAGAAAAGAAGTGCTGAAGGCGGAGACTGGCAACCTGGCGATGAGCTGTTTGTCCCCTTGCGTGATTTTTCAGGAAAGATCATGGGATACCTTTCGGTGGATACCCCCCATGATGATACACGCCCCAATCTCGAGAAGATTCAGGCGCTGGAGATGCTGGTGGAAGCCGCTGCCGCCCGAATTAGAGAGGTAGAGGCTTATGAGGCTTTACAAAGGTCGGAAAGAAAATACCGACTGCTGGTGGAGACAGCTCAGGAAG
>JAOZNS010000233.1 GCA_029933635.1 Candidatus Zixiibacteriota bacterium
CGATGCCTATGTGGACGCTCATCTGTATAATTTTGATGAGGAAAAGGTGAGAGACCTTTCGGTGAGTTTAATTCCGATAAGCAATGCCGGCAATCAGATAAGGTTGGTCTTTTCCGTTCAACTTTAGCAAAACCCCCTTACCGCTCTTTTTTCTCTGAATTCTCAAATCGAGACCCTCAATAAATATATCGGGCAATATCCAGATTATACCGGTGAGGATCAAAGGTCTTCAGAATGGTCCTTTTATACTTCCCTGTCTTTTCATCGATTCTGGTCAGATCCACGGTCTCCGTCTCTTCCCTTTTCCCGTTTTTGTCCGCAATGATTGTCACCTTCGGACGTGCAAGTTCGGTTGGGTTAGCTTCTATAACCAGCCCCACCTCACCGGTATCTAAAATCACCAAGGATCCGACCGGATAGATGCCCAACATATTAACGAAGGCTTTTAAAAGCACCGGATCGAAACTTTTTCCTTGTTTTTCTATCATTCTCTTTAAAGCTTCATCTGGGGTGAGGGGGGTTTTGGCATACACCCGACCCGAGGTCATGGAGTCATATACATCGGCGATGGTGACTATGCGGCTGAAAAGATTTAAGTCCTTTTTGAAGCTCACCTGAGGATAGCCGGACAAATCCATTTTCAGATGATGCTCAAAGGAAACCACCATGGCTCGTGTGGAAAATCTGTCCAAGCTACGCCTGGACAGAAGAGCCTTGACTCCCAACACCGGATGCTTTTTGATCTCCCTCCACTCCTTCTCATTCAACTCACCCGGTTTGTTGAGGATGTCCAACGGGAGCTTCACCTTGCCCATATCGTGAAATAAAGCCGCAAAGCCCAGCTCACTTAATTTTCTTCTGGAAAGTCCTAGCCTTGCTCCCAGCGCCACAGAAAGGATACAGACGTTAACCGAATGGGCAAACGTATATTCGTCAAAATTTTTGATGGCGGTCAAACTCAGCAAATTGCTCTCGTCCTTGATGAGCTGATCTATCAAAAACTGTATGGCCCTTTTACCTTTGATGGTATTTATGCTCCGTCGGGTTTTGGCTGATTCCATCATCTCCTGGGCAACCAGAAGGGTTTTGAAAAATCTTTTCTTAGCCAGCTTCTTTTGATTCTCCGGCAGGGACTGATCCCCCACATCCCATTCGGAGGCGAACCTCTCCACTTTGATGTTCTGAATGTGCGAAGCGGCAATCCTTTTCTGTAAGTTCTCGAAGGGATCTTTACACTCGGTAGCCGCGTGTGCCAAAATAAACACAAATTCATCCAGCTCCCTTGCGGTCAATGGGGAACTAAATGTTAAGCTTTCAAATTGTAGCCTTTTGAAGATTTCAATAATATACTTGCTTAAGGTGTATCCATCCAAAGAGAACTTTAATCTGGTCTCGTTCAAAAATAGATAACCCTCTTTTGACTTAAGGAAGATCTCCCTTTCTTTTTCCAAAAGAGCCTGGATCAGCTCGAATAAGTTTTCCATCTGTCTTACATAAACCAGGTTCGATCTATCGTATATCTGAGCAGTTCGAATGGAGGTGTGCAGTTGAGAGACCAGTTTTTTCCCTTGCTCCAGAAGATAAGATTTTTGCGTCTGGCTGGTGTGTTCCTTTTTCGTCCTGGTTGGACTTTCTGAGATCAACTTGCTTCTCCCGTTAAAATCTTTAAAATTATGTATTGGTCGATTCTTCTCTTCTTATCCGGCTAGAGTCAAATCGATGAAGCGCACGTTGGCAAGCCTGTCGAATGACTTTATTTCTCTTTTTGCTGAGCCGAATCAAGGCTTGTTGAGCCTCGGGGAGATCGATCAAGCCCAACGCTCCAATCGCAAATATCCGGGTCTCATTGTGCTTGTCTCTTTTTAACCAGCATCGTTTACTAACCAATTTTGCCAGGAAGGGAATAGCTCCATCTCCACCTATGGAAGCAAATGACTCCAGCATTTGCTTTTTTTCCTCTGCAGGCTTATCTTTGAATTGATCCTCCTCCAAGATTTTCATCAATGCTGGCATTGCTTCTTTTTCTTTTCTCTGGGCTAACCCCCGACAGGCTAAGATTCGGATTCTTTTATCCTGGTCCTCTAAGCTCGAAGCCAAAAGCCTTCCCGCCACAGATCCGGAGATCTTGAAAAGAGAGGAAACGACCTCCTTTCTTACCCTCACGTCGGGGTGGCGGATGACTCGCCTTAAGAATTTAGCTCCTTTCTCAGAACCAATCCTTCCCAACACGGAGACCACATTTCTCACCACATACCATCGAGGATCAATTAAACCCTCTTCCAGAAGCTCCAGATGATCCTTTCCCTTCTCCGTCAACACGTCACACACCATCTTACGAGCCTGGAAACCCTTAAGCTCTCCAAGCATACCCACGATGTGAGGGATGGAATTCCAGTTAAGCGAAAGAAGATATTCCTTTACCCAGGAGAGCTCAATTTTCTCTCTTTCATTCAGCACCTGTGAAATCCTTTTAATTTTATCCCCTTCTCCTGCCGCGTGTACTATAGTTCTAATAGCTTCTGCTTTGTTCTTGGCTAAATCCTCCGTCCGTCCCGGGTGTTTTTGCATCATCTCATCAAGTCTTTTCAGCCTGCAAACCACCACACTAGCAGAACGGAAATCCGCTACGTTTATCAACCCATCCAGTATTCTCTCAATGGTCTCCATCATCTGCTTAAACTCGGAAAGATCTTTTTCGGCGAAAAATATCTCGGTTAATACATTCAAAAAATCATCCAGTGATCCTCGACGGTTATCCATTTCCAGAAGCTTCTGGATGCTTTCTATCTCTTCTGGCGAAAACTCCTTGAGTTTGTCCAGAAGCTGTTTGATTGGCTGTTCTTTGTATTGATAAAGCTCATCTGGGCCATCTAAGCCAAATTCTGAAGCATCCTCCCTTAAAAGTGCAAACTCAGATCGAAGAAGCTTATTAAAATCCCAGTTATCCGGGATGTCCTCAGCCGAAGGAACATCCACGTCCAGAAGATCATCCACCACCAGATATTTGATATGATTGAGGTCTTTTTCCCATAACATGGTCACCAGATCTTCCTCTAACTCGTCGGATTTCAAGCAAGCCTCCATCGCCTCAACGAAATCGTCCACCTCTTCCTGCTCCAACCCTTTTAAGAAGGCAAGCTCTCTCACGCCATCTTTGTGAAGAATGAAGGCTAAGCCCTTTTCCTTCTCTTTGTCTTCATATACCACTTTTTCCTCATAGAGAAGTTGTGAGCTGGTAACTTTAACCTTCAGTTCATCCCGGGAATCCAAGAATTCACTTAACCCCCTATGGAGCTTCCTTTTGAATTCCTTCGGGATGGGGTTATTGCAGGGGTAAATTAGCAGACTTTTTAAGGTGTTGTCCAAAAGATGAATCAACCTTTTTACTGATTCTATCTCCACCAAATCGATCTGTTCGAGCTCAGTTTCAAAATCAAATTCTGGCATACTTTCCCCCTTCGAAAATCTCTTTTCAGTTTATCGACATCTGAAAAGTTAAAATTACTATTTGGGGGGAGCGTATCGAAATTTTTCTGATTTTGGTTTTGGTTACTTTAAGTTCTTGACTTCATAGACTCTTCAGCTCCACACAGGACCGTGGAACAGGGTGAAGAGCTTAAAATGGTAAAAATAGTGCATAAGTCGGGGGTGAAGGGGACCAAAATTCGGAAAATATTGAGGCAAAATTACCAATCTCAAAGACAGAAGGAGGATTGGTGGTCAAGATCCAATAACATTTGACTTTTAACTAACCTGAAAAAACCATTTCCTTCTGTACCGGTTGGACAACAGAGAATCGTTGGACTTTAGTCCTTTTGAACATTTTCCTTTTGATGTGTGGTGGTCTCATCTGATCTCCATGTAACGTAAAACCAAGACGGTTCTGCCTAATCCATTCAACTACCCAACAGGCGGTTATTTCTGAATTCAGGTAATTTTGACAAAGAGGGGGATAATATTGAAGATGGTCGACTCAAGTGGATATGCCGGAGGCCGGAATCGAACCGGCACGGTCAATAAATGACCATGGGATTTTAAGTCCCAGGCGTCTACCTATTCCGCCACTCCGGCGC
>JAOZNS010000364.1 GCA_029933635.1 Candidatus Zixiibacteriota bacterium
TACGCAAGGATCAATAATGCGCTTGTATTAGTTAGAAACATCCACTAAAAACGCGTGTGAACGGACCAAGCCGTTGGTAGTCCGTGTTGGGATCAAAGCACGGAGACCCTTGTGAGAAAGCAATTGTTGTGGAGATAAAAATGATAAAAGATGCGTTGGAGGCTTCGGTGATCGAGGGAGAAGATAAACTCGATGCCACAGTTAAGCACGTATATGCATCCGATTTGATGAGCGATGTCTTAGCCTTTGGCAGACCCGACTCGATTCTGCTTACCGGGCTGGCAACCCAACAGGCGGTCATCTCCGCCCACATGGCAGAATTTGTGGGGGTGGTCTTCATTCGGGGCAAAAAACCCAAGGACGGCGCGGAGAAATTCGCCAAAGATAACCATCTGGTTTTGCTCTCCACAGAGCTGGACATGTACGATGCTTGCATCAGGATAGATTCAGCTAAAAGTGGGAGACGTACGGGATCAAAAGTGAGCCCGGTCGGACAAAAGACAGAGGAACTGTTACTTAGCCATCAGCTCTTCATTCAAGGAAACGATTTCGCCAACGCGGGTATGGTATCCACGGAGGTGAAGTCTATACTGAAAAAGATAGGATTCGATCCCAAACTCATCCGAAGAGTTGCCATCTCCACCTACGAGGGAGAGATGAATGTGGTTATGCATGCCAAAAGGGCAAAAGTTGATCTCTTGGTTACTCCTAACCTTATTGAGGTGGTGATTGACGATGAAGGGAAGGGTATACCGGATGTGGAACAAGCTATGCAGGAGGGGTTTACCACCGCCACTGAGGAGATGAGAGCCATGGGCTTCGGCTCCGGGATGGGACTGCCCAATATAAAGAGAAACTCAGATGAGTTGAATATCGAAAGTGAGGTGGGAAAGGGAACCACACTGCAGATGAGATTTTTCATATAAACATTATTTTGTAGATAAGCGTGTAGAATTGAAAGTTGCGTCGGGAGCTACTCTTGACGCAACCCAGCCTGTCAGGACTAGGTCCTGACAGAACCCGGAACATTAAGAAAAACG
>JAOZNS010000234.1 GCA_029933635.1 Candidatus Zixiibacteriota bacterium
AATTTTCTAATCCAGTAACAAGTTATTCATTTGATTATCTGTGAAAGGATCAATCATGTTGAAGTCAATTCTTCTATATTTATCCAGGCAAAAGGTCATTCAGGATATTATGATAAATTTCGGGGTGACCAGAAGGGTGGTGGACCGATTTGTATCTGGAGAAGAGCTGGAGGATGGTTTGAATGCGGTAAAGAAGGTGAACTCGGAGGGCGCAATTGCCACCTTGGACCACCTGGGTGAGGAGGTATCGGAGCCAGAGGAAGCAGTTTCCGCCACCGAAGTTTATGTTAATGCTCTGGATGAAATTAGTAAAAACGGCGTCGAGACCAATGTCTCGGTTAAGCCGACTCAGGTGGGCTTGAAGATAGACAAAAAGCTTTGTGAACAAAATTTTACAAAAATCATCGAGAGGGCAAAAAAATATGATAACTTCGTCAGGATGGATATGGAAGGTTCCGATTGCACCCAGGATACGCTGGAGGTGTTCAAAAGCTTGAGGCAAAGATATGACAACGTGGGCATTGTGATCCAGAGTTATCTTTACAGAAGTGAACGAGATGTAGACGAGATCTTAAAGTTAGGTGGTAGAATCAGGCTTTGCAAGGGTGCCTATAAGGAACCAAAAGAGATCGCTTTCCCCAAAAAACAGCAGGTGGATGAAAATTTCCTGAAACTTATGCAGAAGATGCTTTTAAGTGGAATCTATCATGGAATTGCCACCCATGATGAGAGGTTAATCGAAAAAACCAAGGAGTTTGCCCAAAAAAACAACATACCTAAGGATAGGTTTGAATTTCAGCTTCTTTATGGGATCCGAAGAGAGCTTCAACATAAGCTGGTTAAGGAAGGATACAACGTTCGGGTTTATATCCCCTTCGGAAAGCAATGGTATCCATATTTCATGAGGCGTTTAGCTGAACGCCCGGCCAATTTGTTTTTCTTTCTTAAAAACTTCTTCCGGGCCTAACCTTCATACCAACACTTAGGTGGCTTGCTAAATCAAGCTTAACCGGGAGGCAATTTCTAAGATATCGGGTTGGATTTGTCCGGGCCTGAGACAAACTTTCCAATAGATATGGAACCTAAGTGGAGAATCATTCAAATTTAAGAAAGGACGTTAGCAATATGGCAAAAAGGAGAATACTTGTAGTAATCTCTCTGGTTTTCATCTTGGGAGGAATTGGAAGGTTGATAGCGAATGAAGGTGTTTTCAGAATCTTTGGGATGGAATATCTGTGGTCCGATGAGCCATTCTTCATATACACCTACAAGCTCTTGGGCGTGTTTGTCATCTGGATGGGGATGGTTTTGTTTGTCGCTTCTAAAGATCTGGTCAAACATAGGAGCATGATAAGGGCTTCCATCCTTGGCTTGTTTCTGTTTTTTATAGTAAGTCTTTTGACTGGATTTGCCACCGGTCTGAGCCTTAAATTCTTTTTGGTCGACTCTGTATTCTCCTTGGTTTTAATTTTTATCTTTTACCTCATCCAGAAGGACTGATCGTTTTGGTTGTGATAGTCATCTAAAGCAAAGGAATCAACGGGCTTGATAAATCAAGCCCTTAGAGGTGGTAGTATCTAAGATGTAGGAGTTAAATTTATCCGACGCGAAACCAACTCATGTTTCAAAGGAGATGCTTATAGATGATCATCTGACATCCGTGGATTCTATGGTGAGACCAAATATTTGTGGGCTAAATAAATGGTGGGGATGATCCAACAGATCAAAGAAAGAATGTGAAATCCATTTCACATTTTTGGAAGGCGTTACTTACCCTTGAAAAAATAAAAGATTCTATGAACTAACAGGAAAAAACCACCCCAATTCTAACCGAACCACCAACAGCTAAGTTCTCTCATCCTATTTTTGCTTAACTTGGACTTTCTTCGTTTGGAGATCTTGGTTATGGGAACGGTTGGATCTGCCCAGGTGGTCTTTTTTCTGGGTGTCCGATTATACTTTCTTCGGGTCGGTTTTTTTTTGCTTGAAAGCTGGGATTTTCGTGTTCTCATCTTTTTGCCCCCCTTGTGTGTGATAGTTTTATTTGGAAGAGCCCCACCTTCCTTCGGGTGGGGCTCTTTTCTTGAAGGCTTTTCCCTTTTGACCTGCAACTTACGGATTCTTGGGTGTGTTGGACTCATCCCAGTAATCCAGCGTGCCCTGTAGCACAATGCGATACTCGCCGGTGGTTGGATTAACCATCTCCACCTTCGCTCTGCAGGTTGTGGAATTGTACATAAGTTCATTCAAGCTATGCTCAAGAGCGGCAGGAGAAGTTGGAGTCCTCTCTAACACCGAAAAATTCTGATATCTGAACTTGTTCACCTTCTTCACCTCCTTCTTTTATCCTTTAGATTGTTACTTAGATCAACCAGCATCTTTCAGTAAAGGGAAACCTTCTAAAGAGAAAAATATTTAAGATCACTTAACGGTTAGTCCACCAGGTCTCTGGATTCTCCCAATCCAAGGTGCCATGGAGGACGACACGATACTCTCCAGTCTCCGGGTTAACCGAATCTACCTTGATCTTGGCATTTATTGAACATGATATCAAGTCACTAATCCTTCTTTGCAGATAGGATGGAGACATCGGACTCCTCTCTATGGTTCTGAAATCCTGGAAATTGAATCTCTGCATATTCTTCACCCCCTTCCTTATCTGTTCTGTGAGTTCCCCTTTACTTAATTGATGCACTTTTGTCTATCCTAAGACGTTGTTCTATGTATCTAATGATGCCATCCATAAGATAGCTGCCCTTAATGAGGTCATCCCTATTCGAACTCCGCTCTTTTCACCAAAGATGTATCTTCTGCGGTATTAACAAAACAACAGCTTAATACCTTTGCATACTTTGAAGGCAGCTCCGGCTTGTAAGGGTTTTCCTTTTTTGATCTGGTGGATGCCTCCAGCAGATCTTCCCTCTGGCTAAAAGAGAACACCTTTTCTAACTTTATCATAGGATCGTCCTTATATTTTGAAGTAACTTTATTGCTCATTCTTTCTATCGGGTTATCGTTTCCTAAGTTGCCAGGGGTCGTTCAAGACTTAGAAATCCAAAATCGGCAAGTTTTCTCAACAATGATAACGAGTAGCTTTTCTTCCAGCCAAACTTTGAACTTATTTGAGAGGCCACAGGCTTCAACTCGGTCGCTCGTTTAAGTAGTGATTTATCTTTATAAAGATACTTGACTAATTCTAACAGACCGAAATATCGGGTGGACAGGTTTTTGTTTCCCAAAAGCCTTTTTAAAAGATCAGCCGCAAATAAAGCAGAGAAGACGCCCACCTTTTTATCCTTGCATTCCACGAATAGGTCAAATCTATAGTAGGGATTCTTATATCCGCAGGTTATGCCGCTACAGGAATCCACCCCGGTTATCTTTGACTGAAGATCGATGATTATATGTTCCATCAGATGCGCGATATCTGTTATCTTTTCTAACTGATGGGTGTAACGATATTTTTTGTGATATTTTAAATCTTCAAGAAGATGCTCACCACACTGGTGTCTTTCCAGAGAAGGTAGTAATTTTGTAAGCTTCATAAAAATTGAAGGAAGAGCTGCGTTTGCCTTCTTGATTTCTGGAACCAAAAAATCCAAGACCACCTTAACTTTTTTACCCCTCGGCTTGAACCTGGGGTTAAGATCAGAGATCTCTGGAAACTCTCCGTAGGAAATCTCCTTTATTTCCAAAAAGTCATTCAAAGAAAAGTCTTTTTCCTGTCCGAAGGGTTTTTAACAACTTTCTCGTATTTATTTTGTCGGCAGAACCAAAGTTTTCTTTATCGCAATTTGAAAAAAGCTATAATTTTTCACATAAAGCAGGCAAACGGCCCTATAGCGAAGGCAAAATGCAATAAAACTCAACCTTGGCAGGCATCTACATTAGCCTGGGAAACCATCATAAAAAAATCTTTAATTTAGGGATACCGAACAAGATCATATCCCTTTTAGTTGCTTTAGCAAGTTTTATTTTCCACAATCGAACTGGTAGAGTTGTTATTTGGGGAAAGATGGCAGGCTCACGTTCAAAAAT
>JAOZNS010000044.1 GCA_029933635.1 Candidatus Zixiibacteriota bacterium
CATGCCAGTAAGGATAAGAATCGATTTAAACTTCTGGAAGGAAATTTTGAAAAAGTCTATTCCCTTCGCTTTAATGTTAGTCTTTACAGGTCTTTACGTGAACGTTGATACGGTTCTCCTTTCGAAATTCAAAGGAGATCAAGTGGTGGGCTTTTATAATGCGGCTAACCGTTTGGTTCAAGCTGGCAAGATGATTCCCGCGGTGATACTCCCTGCGTTATTTCCCATGATGGCATACATCTCTCAAAAAAATACCTTAGAGTTTAAAAGATTTTTAAAGAAATCAACCATCCTGCTTTTTAGTCTGGCCCTCCCCCTTTCGGTTGGAACCACTATCTTGGCGGATAAGATAATTGGCTTCTTTTACGGTATTAAATTCACCGCCTCCATTCCCTGCCTTCAAATCTTGATATGGGGAATGTTCTGTATGTATATCAGCATAGTTTTAGGTTATGGACTGATCTCCAGGGGAAAACAGAAGATTAATACCCTGATCACCGGCTTAGGACTTGGGGTGAGCTTAATTCTTAATCTCTTGTTAATCCCTAAGTGGGGTAATATCGGAAGTAGCGTTGCCATTTTAAGCACTGAGTTTTTCGTAATGGGAGCCGGGATGTTATTCGCTCGAAAACTTTTGGGTTTTGAGTTAAAAGGGCTCTTCGCCCCTACCTCTAAAGTGATAATCGCTACCCTGACTATGAGCGTGGCGTTGTATCTGATTCGAGGGCTAAATCTGCCAGTATGTGCTCTCGTAGGGATAACAATCTATTTGGTCACCCTCTTCTGTATGGGGGGACTATATGAGTATGATTTCTATAAGGTAAAAGGTCTTATCTTTGCCCGCTCTGTGTAGAGAAAAAGGAGAAAGAGTTGAGTGTGGAGAAAAAGGTAAGCGCTGTAGTGGTCAACTGGAATGGAATGAAGTTTCTGCCTTCCTGCTTGGATTCCCTCTTTATGCAAAGTTACAAAAAACTTGAAGTCATAGTGGTTGATTGTGCCAGCGAGGATCAAAGTGTTCCCTTTATCAAAAGTAACTATCCTTTGGCAAAGGTGATAGAACTAAGGCAGGATTTAGGACCTCCCTATGCCATAAACTTAGCTGCTCGACTGGCTGAAGGGGATTACATCCTGATTTTGAACAACGATGTCATCCTGCCAGAGGATATGCTTTCCACATTGGTCAGGAAAATGGAAGAAGATAAGGGTTGTGTCTTAAACCCTGTGGAGCTTCACTGGACAGGCGAATATGTAAGTTCTGGTTGTCACTCTGTATGGATTGGTAGATTTCTTTATAAGTTAATTAAATTGAAGGGGGATATGCCATTTTACCCCAGCACCGCCTGTTGCTTAGTTCCCAAGAGGATAATCTTAGATAACCCTTTAAACGAAAGCTTATTCATGTATGAAGACACAGAGTGGGGATGGAGGCTCCATCTCAAAGAAATTCCATTGAAGGTGGTCAAGGAAGCTTTCTTCTTCCATAGGGGCTCGGGTTCTGAAAATACCTCCTACTCCGCCAAACAGGCTTTCTTTATGGGACGAGCTGTTGTGGCCACCTGCTTTATTTGCTTTAAGATCCCGATGTTGATTTTAATGCTTCCAGTGATTTTGTGCAACTATATCTGGCAGATATTGGTTTATGCCAAGCGCAAAAAGTTAGCATCCATCATCTCATACACAGCCGGTCATTTAGACTTTTTCACCAAGCTTAAAGTATTCATCAAAGAGCGGAGAAGGGTTCAAAAGGAAAGGGTCATCGGAGATTGGTCCATTTTGAAGATAATGACAGGTAGTATGGATTTTGCAAAAAATGCTCGCAATGAGTGGTTGCAAAACACAAGAGCCAAAAAACGAGTTTTAAAAGAGGATCTGGTTCATGGAAGCTATAATCGATAGGTTAAATCTATATGACAAAGGGAAAAGAGCATCCCTTTTGAAGATTCTGGGCATCTTTTTGATAATTGCGCTTGCTTACTTATTGGTGGCTTTCTCTGTTAAATGGACCGTGGCAATGGTGTTTGTCCTATTATTCGGTTTGTTTTTATTTATAGACATAAAAACTTCACTTTTTCTTCTAATCATTTTGAGAATAAATCTGGATGCTTTCCACCAGGTATTGAATATTCCCTTAGGCGAGTATAGAACATTATCCCTCCCCTCGCTTTTAGGTATGCTTATTTTCTTTGTGGGGGTGTGCTATCTGCTTGCTCAGAAGATAAGGTTCTGGAAAATTCCAGTAGTCCGTTCTTTTGTGTTCTTTTTTTCCGCCTGTCTTCTTCCTTTGTTGTTTTCTAAAACCTCACTCAATACTTTGGCCGAGATAGTGGAGTTGGGAAGCTTTATAGTGCTTTATATGGTGACCATAGACATATTGAAACAAGAGAAGGACATAAAAAGAATGGTTAACTTCATGATCCTTTCCAGCTTTATTCCCCTTGTGGCTGGATTCATCCAGCTTTTTCATCAAACAGACATTCGTCAGGTTCTGGGGTATGAGCTCTCATTTCGTCTGTGGTCCACCACTCCGCATCCCAATGTTTATGCTATGTATTTGGTTATGCTATCCATCTTGGTTACAAGCATTTTACTTCAGGAAAGGTCATCCTTGAAAAAGAAAGGACTTTTCCTCCTTTTGGCTTTATTACTTTCTTCATTGATTTTTACATATATGCGGGGGGCTTGGATAGGCTTGATTCTGGCGATGCTTGTCTTGGGAATTTTGAAACATAGAAAGCTTTTATTCCTTGCACCTTTAGGTGTAGTTCTGGCAATTCATATATTCCCTTCGATTTTGCAAAGATTTGCTCCAATCTTCGATCCCAATTCATTTCAATATACCTCTCTTGGCTGGCGAATAAGGATGTGGATGCTTTCTTTCAACTACTTTTTACAAAACCCCGTGTTTGGCTTAGGCTTTGGTAACTACATCTTTGTCTATCATAAAATGATGGAGCTTTATATGGCTGCTCATAACGATTATTTAAGGATTCTGGTGGAGACAGGAATGGTGGGGTTTTCATGTTTTATATGGATGCTTTGGAGCCTGTTAAAAATGGGTATTAAGGCTTATCAAAAATGGGACAATTCTTACTATCAGCATATTTGTTTAGGATTTTTGGCTTTATGGGTAGCCTATGTAGTAATGAGCATAGCTGATAATTATTTCAATCAGGGCACCATCCAATGGTATTTTTGGACTTATGCTGCCTTGGTAACCAGAATATATATGATAAAACCGGGTGAACTTTCAAACGCCAGAGGAAAGATCGAATGAACGTTCTAATGGTCAATTGGGGCTGGCCGCCCAGGCAGTCGGGTGGACCCATCGGATATGCGGCTGATTTGTGCAGACAGTTAGCCCAAATGGGACATCAGGTTTCCATGTTCTATGCTGGAGACAGCACCTTCAAGAGAAGACCGTTTCTAAACATAAGAAAGGAGGACAAAGTCACCTTGGGCAGTCTGGTAAATAGCCCCAACCGATATTCCAACTCAGGGTATCCTCTGCGGGAGTGCAGAGATCCCCAGATAGAAGGACTCTATCTTGATTTTCTTAAGAAGACCGATCCCGATCTGGTCCATATTCATAGCCTGATTGGTCTTTGTGGATCGATCATAAAGTTGACCAAGAAAATGAATATACCCATAGTGGTATCCTTGCATAACTATTGGTTTGTCTGTCCCCGGGGCGATTTTTTGATTCCCCCCAGCTACAACTTATGCTCAGGACCGGATGAAGGATTAAACTGTGCCATCTGTTTGCCTAAGGAGAGCAGATTAGGAAGAAATTTAGCCAAAGCAAAAGATACGGTAAAAAGCCTGCTTAAAAGAAATGTCGGGGTAAAGAGAAAATTGCAGAGATATCTGATGTGGGTGAATGGCTTAAGAAGGAGGCTTCCGTCTGTAAATCTGACTGAACATCTCTATGATATTCCATCAGCTATTCCAGACTCAGCACTGGTTTTTGGTTATCAATTCAGAGAGAGATATTTTCGAAGGCTTCTTTCCGAGGATGCTGATCTTATAATAGCGGTCTCCCGAGCGGTGAAAAGAATATTTGTTCAGCATGGCATCCAGGAGGAGAAGATTTTAGTTTTACATAGCGGAATCAAGGTTGCCGAAAGATTGGAAAAGTTAGCCTCCCAGGCAAAACCGGAGGTTAGAGATCCTGTGATCTTCGGCTTTTTCGGTCCGGTTCAACCCTATAAGGGGGTGCATGTTCTGATCGATGCCTTTAACCGCTTACCGCAAAATTCAGCTCGTCTTCTAATCTTCGGCACTGGAGGCTCAGATTACGTGAGCCGACTTATGCGTCAAGCCAAGTCGGGAGTGGAGTTCAGGGGAGCCTTTGACGATTTAGGCAGGATGCTGACCGAATTTGATGTGGCGGTGGTTCCTCCCATCTGGGAGGATAACTCTCCTTTGGTTGTGCTGGAAGCGCTGTCAGCCAAAAAGCCGGTGATCGGAGCCAACATTGGTGGAATTCCAGACTTCGTTCAGGATAACGTAAACGGTCTTCTTTTCAAACCTAAGGATGCTGAGGATTTGGCTGAAAAGATGAAAAAAATTATCGCCTCTCCTCACTTGGTCCAACGTTTCAGACGAAACATCAAAAGACCAAAAAGCATGCAGGAGCATGCCAGAGATATGGAGAGGGTCTACGCCCAGTTATGCAGTAAGATAAAGAAAAGAGACACTTCTTTCGTAACGGAGACTTCAAATGTCCTCGGAGTTTAAAATATTAACTCTGGTGGGATGGGATATCCAGAAGGTAGGGGAGGATGACAAAAGCAAGCACCCAGCCAATCTTCTTTTGCCTAACCAGAGATATTGGTTTTTCAAATACTGGCCAGATTCAGAGTTTGAAGTTGACGTTATGGGACTGGATAAGCACATACTGATGGAGAGAAGATTTCTGCGTTTCTATTTAAGAACTCCTCTTAAGGCCCTTTCAAAGTCATCCGGGTATGATCTCATCCTCTGTTTCCACTCTCAACTGGGCTTACCTTTAGCTTTTTTGATGCAAAAATTCGACATCAAAACACCTTTGGTCATCTTTGATGTGGAGGGATTTGGCCGGAAGAACAATTTCTGGCAAAGAAAATTTATTCGTCAGGCTCTGAGCAGAGTTTCTTTAGTTTTTTATCTGGCAAAGGTTCAAAAGGAAGATTATGCCAGATATTATCCAGAGGTTTTAGACAGGTCAGAATTTTTGCCTTTTGGGGTGGATTTATCTCGTTTCCCTTACCAGGAGAAGAGGACGGAGGATTACATACTAAGCATTGGCTATCAAGGATCTGAGTTCCGCGACTGGAAAACCCTGCTTGAGGCTTTCAGCTTGTTTAAGACGAAAACCAAGCTGGTCATAGTGGGCAAGTCTGGTTTTCGGAGAGATGAGGTGGGCCATTCGACTCTGGAAAACGTGGAGTTTGTCAGAAAGTGTAATCTGCCAGAGCTGAATGAATATGTCTCCAGGTGCAAGTTTGTGGTCCTTCCCTTTGCCGAAAGGAGGCAGGCTCTGGGACAGATGACGCTTTTGGGTGTTATGGCTCTGGGTAAGGCGGTGGTGGTCTCCCAAGTATGTGGCATAAAGGATTACCTTACCCACGGGCAGGATGGACTTTTCTATCAGCCGGGCAATCCTTATGATCTGGCGGAAAAGATCTGCCATCTTTTGAGCAATCCCAGGAGGACGGAACGGTTGGGAAGAAAAGCAAAAGAAACGGTGGAAAAGAAATTCAATGAGAAAAGAATGGCTCAAAAGATCTTGGAAACATTGAAAAAGAGGCATCTGATAGAAGGTCTTACCTCCCCTCCCGTGCGGAGGATGCCGGCGATTATTGAGTCGAAGGCTTTAAGTGAGGAGATGGTAAGTTGAAGATACTTTTGGTCCATAAGTTCTTTCACCCGGCTGGAGGTCCGGAGACTTTGCTTTTCGACTCCATGGAAAAATTGAGGTCCCTCGGTCATTCGGTGATCCCCTTCTCCATGCAACACCCCAAGAACGTGAAAACCGAATATGAAAAATACTTTGTCTCAAATGTAAATTATAACGATCATTCTCGCCTGCCCTGGAGGGTCGCCAAGACCACGCTGAGAATCATCTTCAACTTTGAGTCCAAGAAAAAGATGGAACGGTTGATAAAGGATGTTAAGCCTGATATCGCTCATCTGCACAACATCTATCACCAGCTTTCACCTTCGATCCTTTTAGCCTTAAAAGGTTACAACATACCCGTGGTCATGACCTTACACGATTTCAAATTGGTTTGTCCCAACTATACTTTTCTGCGAGATGGGCAGATTTGTGAGGAATGTAGAGGCAAAGATTTTTACCGGGCAGTCAAATATAGGTGTGTCAAAGATTCCTATTTCAAAAGTGCTGTCTCCGCCTTGGAGATGTATCTACACAGGGGTTTTCACACTTATATCAAGTCGGTGGATCGTTTTGTTGCACTCAGTCGCTTTGCTCAAAAGAAGTTGACCGAGTATGGATTGCCTTCGGAGAAGATAAGATATTTGCCCAATTACGTGGATATGCCAGATAACAAAATCGATTCAAACCCGGAAGGATATATTCTTTTCCTGGGCCGGCTATCTGAAAAGAATGGAATTTTAGACCTGACCAGGGCGATGCGAAACCTTCCAATGATAAAACTGAAGGTTGCTGGAGTGGGGGAGCAGGAGGAGCTCGTTGGTGCCTATATTCAAAAGAACGGGATGAAGAATGTAGATTTAGTTGGTTTTCTTTCTGGCGAGAACCTCAGGGAGGCGATAGCCAACTGTAGCTTTCTGGTCTTCCCTAACAACTGTTATCATAACTGCCCCATGTCCATCTTAGAAGCCTTCGCTTATGGTAAGCCTGTGATTGGAGCCAACCTGGGAAGTGTTCCGGAGCTGGTTGAAGATGGAGTAACCGGGCTTCTGTTTGAGCCAAAAAACGAAAAAGATTTAGCCAAAAAGATAAAATACTTATATGATCATCCACAATTGATAGAGAAAATGGGACGAAATGCCCGACGTAAAGTTGAACGAGACTTCTCGGCTGAAAAATACTATTCAAGACTTCTTAAAATATATGAAGAATTGATTCAGAAGACAAGGGACAAAGCTTGCAAAGATCCGATTAGCAAAAACTGAGCTTGCCAGAAAAGGGGTGAATTATGTTCAAAAATACCGAACTGGCCATCATGCCGACTTACCGCTGCCACTCACGTTGTCAGATGTGTCATATCTGGAAATACCCCACGCGTGTGGATGAAGAGATCACTCTGGAGGATATTGACAGGCTCCCGGAAGGTTTTGCTCGCATAAATATTGGGGGTGGCGAACCTACCCTCCGTGCGGACATTTTGGAGATCGTGGATATTTTGTCAAAAAAGACCGACCATCTTGAGATGAGCACCACCGGTTATCTCACCGATAAATTAACCTCCATCGTGAAGAGATACCCAAACATCAGGATAAGGATCAGTTTGGAGGGGTTGCCTAAGAAAAACGACCAGATCCGCGGTTTAAAACATGGATTTGACCATGCCTTAAGAAGCATGCTTAAGCTTAAGGAATTGGGAGCAAAGGATATCGGCTTTGCGATAACCATCTCTCATCGCAATGCTGAAGAACTGGTGGATTTATACCACCTGTGCGCTTACCTGGGGGTTGAGTTTGCCCAGTGCGTGGTGCATGATGCTTGGCAGTTCCGGATTGAGGATAATGTGATCGAGGAAAAAGAAAAAGTTATCCATCAGATAAAGAGATTTATCCAGGAGCTTCTGCTTTCCAAGCGCAGAGATTACTTCTTAAGGGTGAAGGACTGGTATCGAGCCTACCTCAACCAGGGGTTTATAAATTTCATTCAGGGAGACAGAAGATTACTTCCTTGCGGTGCGGGAACGGATATAGTTTTTATCGATCCCTATGGGGATGTTTATCCCTGTAATGCACTTAAGGAATGGATGGGGAACATAAGGAGGTCCAGCTTCGAGGAAATCTGGAACGGTTCCTCCGCGCAAAGGGTAAGGAAGATAGTCTCCCGCTGCACAAAGAACTGCTGGATGGTGGGAACATCTCGTCCAGCGATTAGAAAGAACCTCTGGAAACCCACCCAATGGATCTTAAAAAACAAAATGAGATTGCTTTTGGGTAAAAACATCATCTGGGACATCGAAGATGGGCATGAAGAAGATGGTGGGCAGAGATTTGAGGACGAAAAAAAGTTCAGGGATAAAAAAGAACATCATCCTCAGCTAATACACTCATAGGAGGAAAGATGCGTTATTTCGTCACCGGAGGCGCCGGTTTCATCGGAAGTCACCTGGTGGATAAGTTAATCACTTGTGGGGAGGTCACCGTCTACGACAACCTCTCTTCGGGGAGAAAGGAATTTATCCAGCATCACCTGAGCAAGCCCAACTTCCGGTTCATTCAGGCAGACCTTTTGGATCTGGATAGGTTACAAAGGGAGATGCCCGATCAGGATGTGGTGTTTCATCTGGCGGCCAACCCGGATGCCCGGTTAGGAATTTCCGACACCTCTCTGGATTTGAAACAGGAGATCATCGCCACCTATAACGTTCTGGAAGCCATGAGAACAAACGGGGTAAAGAAAATGGTTTTTTCCTCCAGCGGAACCATCTACGGTGAGACGCCGGTTGTGCCCCTTCCCGAGGATTATGGACCGGTTCTGCCCATTTCCCTTTATGGTGCTGGCAAGCTGGCCAGTGAGGGATTGATCACCGCCTTCTGTCACACTTTCGACATGCAGTGCTGGATTTATCGATTTGCTAACATCGTGGGGAAAAGGGGGACCCATGGGGTGATCTTTGACTTCATTCATAAGCTGAAAAATGATCCAAATCAGCTGGAGATACTGGGGGATGGGACCCAGGAGAAACCATATCTTTCGGTGGAAGATTGTGTCGAGGGAATGCTTTTTGGCATGGAAAATTCAGATGAAAGGGTAAATTTTTTCAACTTGGGATGTGAGTCCACCACGGATGTGAGCACAATTGCCAAAATGGTGGTGCAAGAAATGGGGCTTAAAAACGTCAAATTCAAGTTCACCGGAGGCGATAGAGGTTGGCCCGGGGATGTTCCTCAAGTTAGATTTAACATAAAAAAGATGGAAAAGTTGGGCTGGAAGCCAAAGTTCAGCTCAAATCAAGCAGTAAGAAGGGCGATTAAATTCATGATAGAAGAAATCGTGGAAAGCGAGGAAGTATGCAGATAGTCATTCTGGCTGGTGGAAAAGCCACCAGGCTAAAGCCATTAACTCAAAACATTCCCAAGTCGATGATCCGAATAGGGGATAAACCCTTCCTCCAGCATCAGATCGAACTGTTAAAGGATAACGGAATCTATGACATCATCCTTTGCGTGGGGCATCTCTCTCATAAGATAAAGGAATATTTCGGTGATGGTAAAAGATTTGGAGTTAAGATCAGATATTCGGATGAGGGAGAGGATCTTTTGGGGACTGGAGGAGCATTGAAGAAGGCAGAGCCTATGCTGAAGGATGAATTTTTCCTGATGTATGGCGACTCCTACCTTTTGGTGGACTATAAAGCGATCGAATCCTATCATAAAAAATTTAAAAAATTTTGTCTTCTGGTGGTTTATGAAAATCATAATCTTTACGATAAAAGTAATGTAGGGATAAAGGATGGTTGGGTTACCGTTTACGACAAAACCAATCGGAAGGGCGATCTGATTCATATCGATGCTGGTCTGTCGATTCTAAAAAAAGAGGTCTTAACTTTAATTCCTTCACAAAAGCCGTCCCCGTTGGAAGAGCTTTACCAGAAGATAGTGGCTCAAAGAAAGATGTTAGCATATGAGGTTACCCAAAGGTTCTACGAGATTGGCTCTCATCAAGGACTGAAAGAGCTTAAAAACCTGATCGAAGAAAAAACTCAGGCAGTTGGATAGGAATGGGATTCTTAAACAAATCCCCTCAAGATTATCCGTCCCTACAGAAAGATCTTCTTATAACATGAAAACCGGAAAAGAGATTTGGGCAACTTTTGTGCTGGATGAGCTGTTGATCTGAAGCAGTTACGTCAGAAGTTTAGGATATCTCCTTTTTTGTCCTCAACGGACAAAAAAGTGATGATCTCCGATAGAGAACATCCCGGGCATTGGTCATTTTTTAGTAACCAACCTGACTCACAAAAGAAGGAGGAGATTCATGATCGTAACCAGAACTCCGGTTAGGATTCCCTTAGGTGGTGGTGGGACCGATCTCCCCTCATACTACACTCAATATGGAGGATCTCTCGTGAGTGCCGCCATCGACAAATACATCTATATCACCGTGAACAAGAGGTTTGAGGACTCAATAAGAATAAGCTATTCGATCACAGAGATCCAAGATAAGGTGGAGAAGATAAAACATCCCATCGTGAGAGAGGCTTTAAAACTATTGAAGATCGATTCTGGAGTGGAGATAACCTCCATTGCGGATGTTCCCTCCAACACGGGATTGGGAACGTCCTCCGCCTTCACCGTGGGACTTTTGCATGCTCTTCATACCTACAAGAAAGAGAAGGTTTCTGCAAAGGAACTGGCGGAGGAGGCTTGTTTTTTGGAGATCGAGCTTTTGAAGGAACCCATAGGGAAGCAGGATCAATATGCCGCGGCATACGGGGGCGTTATCTCTTTGGAGATAGACAGATTGGGAAACGTTAAGGTGGAGCAACTACATCTCTCCGAGGATGCCAGAGATCAGCTGGAAAGCAACACCCTTTTGTTTTATACCGGCATCCGAAGAAGCGCCGGAGAGATGTTAAAGTCACAGAATAAAGCCACCAGCATAAATCAGGAAAAGGTGGTGGAGAATCTTCATAAGATAAAGGAAATCGGAAAGAAGACGAAACAGGCTTTCCAGGAGGAGAAATTAGACCGCTTTGGTCAGCTTCTGGACCTTCACTGGGAGACCAAGAAGAAGCTTTCCAACAAGATAAGCTCAAGCCAGATGAATAGATGGTATGAGATCGCCAAGAAGCACGGAGCTTTGGGTGGTAAGCTCATGGGGGCCGGGGGAGGAGGATTTTTTATGTTTTATTGCAACAATGGCAAAAACGGCTTCAGGAAGATCATGCAAAGGGAAGGATTGAAGGAGCTGCCTTTCAGGGTGGATTTCGAGGGATCTAAAGTTTTAGTGAATTTTTAGCCCTTTAGAAGGGCACTTCAGTTCTGTGCAAATCTTTGATTCCTGAATGCAGGTATCAAAACGGACAAATTTTAGATGAGAATAAAAAATGGGAATAACCGAAAGTAAATTCTCAGAAGGGGGGATTAAGGTGATAGAAGAAAGCAAGGTTTCGGCCATTTTGGAGAAATACCCGCAGACCTTTAACCGGATGTATATACACCAATATTTGAGTCAAATGAAGAGGATCATTGATAACATTTCGGTGGAGGATATCGATCGGGTAATTGAACTTCTGTTTTCAGCCTGGAAGGAGGGTCAGACCGTTTTCACCATGGGTAATGGGGGTTCAGCCTCCACCGCCACTCATTTTGCCTGCGATCTGGCTAAATGCACCATCGTGGAGGGAAAGAAAAGGTTTAAGGTTATCTGTCTGAATGATAACATTCCTCTGATGTCAGCTTTGATCAACGATGAGGGCTTTGACAACCTTTTCTCCGAGCAGTTGAAGAACCTGATGCGACCGGGCGATGTGTTGATCGGCATAAGCGTTCATGGAGGCACAGGTAAGGACAAGGCAGGTTTGTGGTCGCAGAACCTTCTAAAAGCCATGATGTTGACCAAAGAGGAATATAACGGAACCACCATCGGACTCTCCGGCTTTGATGGGGGCGCAATGAAGAAGATGGCGGATGCCTGCATCGTCGTTCCCTTCAACTCCACGCCCCAGGTAGAATCGTTCCATCTGGTCTTCGAGCATTTGATCTGCAGTTGTCTTAAGGAGAAGATAAAAGCTTATTCTGAGCCAGAGAACCCAAAAGCTCGTTTCAATTTTGCTCGGAAGACCACCTCTGAGAAAGCCAAAGCGTCTGTGGGGCATAAATAGGCGAAGGTTTCAAAAAAGAAGCATTGGATTGACGGTAGAAGATGAACCGGGCAGTATTTTTGGACAGAGATGGAGTGATAAACAAAATTATCTATCATCAGGAGATAGGGGTCTTAGATACTCCCTTTACTCCATCCCAATTTGAGCTTTTGCCCCAGGTGGGGAAATCCATTCGAATGATAAACTCCATGGGGTTGAAAGCCATCGTGGTCTCGAATCAGCCCGGCATCGCCAAAAAACATTTCGATATGGTCACCTTGAAGGCGATCGACCAGAAGATGCATAAAGCACTGTCCAGGCAAAATGCCCGATTGGATGCTGTTTATTATTGCTTACATCATCCGCAGGCAGAAAAGAAAGAATTAAAAAGGAGGTGTAAATGTCGGAAACCTAAACCCGGACTTTTAACCCAAGCGGCAAAAGATTTTGATCTGAATTTAAAAAAGTCCTATCTGATCGGAGACAGCGTTACCGATATCCAGGCTGGCAAGGCTGTGGGCTGCACCACCTTTCTGATAGGCAATCATAAATGCGATCTGTGCCGGCTTCTATCGGAGAAAAAAGTCAAACCAGATTTTATCGTCCCCAATTTGTATCAGGCAACTAAAATCATCAAAAAACTCAAGGGAGGTTAAAATGGAGCTTTTCATCGACACCGCCAATTTAGAGGAGATAAAAGAGGCGGCAAGTTGGGGAGTCATATCTGGCGCCACCACCAATCCCAAGATCTTCTCCAAAGAGAGGGAAATCGGTGATTTCAGAAAAAAAATTTTGCAGATCATGGAAATAGGTGACTTCCCCTTAAGCGTGGAGACCACCGCTGAGGACTATTTAGGAATGGTGGAGGAAGCCAAAGAATACGCCAGCTGGCATCAAAACATCGTGATAAAAATCCCTATGGGAATAGAGGGGCTTAAGGCAGTTAATATTCTGGAAAAAGAGGAAAACGTAAAAACTAACGTCACCGCCATAATGGCCACCAACCAGGCGATTTTAGCTTCCTTAGCTGGAGCAACCTATGCTTCCATATTTTATGGTCGGGTGGCTGACTGCGGCTACGATCCCATCACCGTGATCAAGGATACCTCCCAGCTTTTCGCGGCCAAAAACATAAAGACCAAGATCATCGTGGGAAGTATAAGGAACATGCTGGATATTAATAAAGCCCTTCTGGCAGGAGCTCATATCGTCACGGTGCCCTTTCAGTTCCTAAAGAAGATGGCTGTAAACCTGAAGACGGAGGCTACCATCAAAGAGTTCAATGATATCTGGAAGGATATGAGAGAAAAGGGGTTGGTAAGATTGAGGACCGAAAAGCGTGTTCCCATTTTGACTCTGGTCAACAGATAAATTGCTGGATTGTTCGTCTAAGAGAAGGCAACCGTAATTTTCATCCATGGAAAGGAGCAAAGCCCGGTTTGAATTCAAGCCGGGCTTTGAAAAAATTTATTCTGTCACTAAAAGTTTAAGTTAATTATACCAGATGCGATCATGAAGGTAGCATTCATTGGACAAAAGGGAATTCCTGCAACCTATGGGGGAATAGAGGACTATGTGGAGAAAATCGCCACCCGTCTGGTGAGAAAAGGGCATGAGGTGACGGTCTTTTGCCGCCCTCACTATAGCTCCACCTCAGGATGGTATAAAGGTGTCAGGGTGCCAAAGGTAGCTAGCATCCCCACCAAACATCTTGATGCCATATCACATACGCTTTTTTGTAGCATCCATTCCCTGTCCCGGAGCTTTGATCTGATCAACTTTCAGGCGTTAGGACCATCTAGCCTTTGCTTCATCCCCAAACTTTCCGGAACCGCAAAGATCATTGTGACCATTCATTCTCTGGACTGGCAAAGAGATAAGTGGAATCGCTGGGCGAAACTTCTGCTCAAGGCGGCGGAATATCCTGCAGTTCACTTTCCTGACGAGGTGGCGGTAGTCTCAGAAAGTTTAAAAAGATATTTCGAAGACAAATTCAGAAGAAAGGTGGTTAAAGTTCCCACCGGAGTAGATGCTCCCGTTTTCAGAAAGCCTGACAAGATAAAAAGATTCGGATTAGATAAGGATAATTTCATCTTATTCTTGAACCGATTGGTGCCGGAGAAGGGCTGTCATCTTTTGATCCGGGCTTTCAGAGAGTTGGAGACCGATAAAAAGCTTTTTATCGCTGGAGATGGCAAATTTTCCGAAGATTATAAAAGAAAGCTTCACCGATGGAAAAGCGAAAAGATCATCTTCGGTGGCTACGTGGAAAAAGATGTGTTGGAAGAACTTTATTCAAATTGCTATCTTTATGTTTTACCTTCCATGATAGAGGGGGTATCCCAGACCGTGCTTCAAGCCTTAAGCTATGGCAGGGCTGTTTTGGTAAGTGATATAAAGGAGAACTTAGACGCGGTAGGAAATTTCGGGTTCAGCTTCAGAAACAAGGATGTAAAAGACCTGAAGGAGAAACTAAGAACTTTGCTGAGAAACAAAGATTTAGTGACAGGACAGAAAAAGCAAAGAAGGGATTATATAAGGGTCAATTTTTCTTGGGATAAAGCGGCAGAAAGTTTGGAAGACCTGTTTCGTAGCTGTTTGAATGGGAGAGCAGTTAATGGGAACCAAGTTCGTAGCATCTAAAAAGATCAAACAGAGTCATCAAACATGAGAATTCTCTCAAAGTGAAGCGCTTAAAAATCAGCAACCAGGTTGATTCTAATATCAACCCCAAGGTAAGTGTTTTGAAAATGTTTAAGATTTCCTTCCTGATGGGGCAAGTTTTATTTAGCTCCTCCTGCCGATCTCCACATTGAACGGGTTTTTTCCCACCCTTAGGGGCAACTAATCAATAATAAGCGGAGAGACTGGGATTCGAACCCAGGAGCCCCTTTTGAGGGCTACACGCTCTCCA
>JAOZNS010000235.1 GCA_029933635.1 Candidatus Zixiibacteriota bacterium
TGATCAAGTAGCATGTTAGATTTCTACTTCTGTAAAATAGGGTGGATCTTAAATTTCCCCTTTAGTAAAGGGGAACCCTTAGGGGGATTTTAATCTCCCCGGTCCCCTCTTTAGAAAAGAGGGGGAAACAACTGCAAGGTCAGAGGCTTGAAAAACTGGTTGTAGGGTAACTTCAGCCCATTTGGGATTCCAGGCCCCCGACTTATAGTCGGGTGTAGTTGACTTTTGGGACCTTCTCAATTTTAGCTCTCCTCTGGACTCAGCGGAAATTTTTGATAAGAGAAGAAATTTTTGAGATTTATTCCAGCGGACCTAATGATCAATTCATCTTCTGATCTTTTTCCTCTCCACATTTTAGATTATCTCACGATGTCATTTTATTGTAACTATTTAAGTTCTTCCTTCGCTCAGAATGACCACCTCTCTTTTCCGCAGGGTCGGGTTGCGGTATACTCTCAAGATAAAAGAGGGAAGAGGTGTACCCATAGAGGGAAGCTAAAAAAATAGTAGGGTTCTGTTTATATCCCAAATTCCTGAGCCCAAAAGGCGAGATCGTCGTAAGAACAGCTTTTAATAGAGATAAACTCAGAGCAAGATTTTTCTTTAGAGATTTCCATCTGGTTAAACTCCGCCATCATCTTGTTTCCCTTCTTCAAAAAATACTTCCTAACATCCTTAAATCTTTCATCTCCAAAGATGTCGAGGTTCATTCTGGGATCATGAAGGTTATATTTTTTTCGGATGAACTCAAATCCACATTTTTCATAGCATCGGATGGCTCTTTTGTTATGAGAAGCCACATCCAAGAAAAGTTTATCAAACTTCAACTCCTCAAAATAGTATTTTAACAAGGTCAAGATCGTATCGGTTCCTAAGCCCTGATCAACAAATTCATGCCCCAGAAATATTCCCAGCCAGGCAGTTCTGGTGTGGAAATTGATTTTATATAAAGAAAGGAAACCGATCAATTGTCCTTTAGCGTTATCAATGGAAAGGCATGCCGAGGAGATGTTATTTTTTCTTTTCAAAAACCAGGTATTCTTGTCGTCTTCTGTTAAGTTTCCCAGATTGTAATGATGGTATAAGGGGTCCGGATAGGGCTTCCACTCCAATCTTCTATCAATATCCTCCCTTTTCAAGGGTTTGATCAGGACCCTTTCCCTCTCAGAAATATGTTATCAAAATCTCCGGACATGGTATGTATCGATCGATGATCTTCTTTGCCCAACCATCAGGGCTCTGGAAATCATCTATCATCTAAGGCCACCTTCTCGATCGTCGATTTGATCTTCTCCCTTTCCATAGCGCCGACCCAAAGAAATATCTTCAAGACCAAGCCGGTATACAAAGGATCGCTCTCCTGGGACCAGAATGGTCTGATGCCTCCATCTTCTCTTTGGATTTTTATCATTCCCTGCAGGATTTTTTTACCCTCTCATCTCCGATGTTGTATCCGGCATCCGCTCCTCTTTTTCCTGAGAACATGGATTGTCCTAAAAGATGGGTTAGGTGATAGATGTCGTTTTGGCGTTTTTCTCCCTTAAGGTAGTAGAAGCCCGCTTGAGCATTCTGAGCCATTTGATCAAGATGCTTTTCAAATAAAACGCTTCCCCGCTTATATAACGGATCCTCCTTGCCTAAGAGCTTTTGCATTAGAAAAGTTATTTGAGCGCTGGAATCCGGGTCCACCCCCTGGTCCTCCTCAAATAGCCCCCAGCTTCCCTGAGGAGTTTCCATTCTTCTCAGCCAGTTGATTGCCTTCTGACAGGCTTTGGTATGCTCCTGCCCCATCTGCCTGAGAAGATCTATCAAATCAGCGGTGAGCCAGGTTACAGCCTTCCTGTTGGAGAGCTCCACCACTTCTTCTGGAATGTTGAGTTTCGGGCTCTCCCGGAAACCTCCCTCTTCCGTTTGGTTCTTCAGAAGAAACCTCATACAGCCCGTCAGCGACAAACCATCTTTAGGCCAACCACATCTTAGCAAAAGAGAGGCTATCCTTTCTGTCTCCTTCACCCCACTTAAGCTTTCATCGATCTTGCTGGGAAAACCTCCATCCTTTTTCTGAGTCCTCAAAATATCTAGAAGCAGTTTCTTCCCTGGCGAAGTCTTCTCCAAGCCGACCATCTCCAGAACACAGAGCTTGGTGAAAGGATCGCCTTTTTTAAAAATGAATGATACTGCATCGTATCTAAATTCCATCTTATTCTCCTTAATCCTCTTCATTAAAGATAAGATTTTTAAATATTAGGTTCTTACCAATTTGGCAACGCTTTCGATGTGGTAAGTATGGGGAAACATGTCCACCGGCTGAACCTTTTCCAACCGATATTCTCTTTCACAGAAGATCTTCACATCCCTTGCTAAGGTGGTGGGATTGCAGGAGACGTACATAATTTTGGGTGGCTTCATGTTCAGAAGTGATTTTATTCCCTTGGGGTGGACGCCAGCTCGTGGGGGATCGATCACCACCAGCTGGAAGGTCTTTTTCTTTTGCTCAAAATCCTTCAACACCTTTGTCGTCTCTCCCCTTATGAACTCACAATTGTTCACCGCATTAAGCTCGGCATTTCTTCTGGCATTTTTCACCGCCTCCTTCACCGTCTCCACACCTATCACCTTTTTAGCTCCTGAGGACAAGAATATGGAGATGGTCCCGTTTCCGGAATATAAGTCTAAAACCTCATCGTCTTCCTGCAGGTCGGCCAGACCCCTCACCATATGAAATAGCCTTTCTGCCTGTCGAGGATTGGTTTGGAAAAAGGAATTGCTGGAGATCTCGAATACAAATTTTCCTAACTTTTCGGTGATGATTTCATCTCCCGCCAGAAGCTCCTCCCGCTCTCCCACCGCGATGTGAGCCAACTTTGAATTGATGTTTCTTACTATGCTCCTCACGGAGGGAAAGTTTGAGACGACAGATTCTGAGAATTCCTTTGACAGAGGAAAATCTCCCTTGTAGGTAACCAGATTTACCATGGTTTGACCTGTGTTCTTTCCCTCCTTTATCATCAGAAATCTTAACAAGCCTGATTGAGTTTTATGGTCGTAAACGGGCAGATTTCTCTTTCGGGCGTATTGACGAACAAAATCCACGATGTGGTTAGCCACCTCCGACTGTAGAAAGCATTCCTTTAGATCGAAAACCAAATCATATCTTTTGCGAGGATGTAATCCTAAAACCAGCTTTTTCTTGGGATGGGGAGAAAAAGCATATTCCATCTTGTTTCGATAAAAAAATATCTGCTCAGATCCTAAGGCATCCATAACTGGAGGATCAGCAAAGCCTCCTATGTGCCTTAAGCTTTCCTTGACCTGCTTGCTTTTAAATTTCAGTTGCTCTTCATACTTTAAATCCTGCCAGGTGCAACCTCCACAGAAACCAAAATGTGAGCAGACCGGCTTGGTCCTTAAGTTTGATTCCTTGGTGATCTGCAGAATCTTAGCCTCGGCGTAATTGGACTTCTTCTTGGTGATCTCGGCTTTGACCACATCTCCTGGGATTCCGCCATAGACCAGCACCACAAAACCATCCACTCTGGCTATGCTGGTTCCCCCGTAAGCCAGATCACAGATTTGTAGTTCAACGATATCTCTTCTTCTGATATTCATCCTGATTTTTAAGGGAGGTATCCAGCAGCTGGATTCATCCAGCGAAATCAAGTTTTCAATAGATGATCCCTTAAAACCGAAGTGTGTATTCTAATCTGAGCAATTAATGTCGATGGTGTGATTTTTTAGGTAATTTAAAACTCCACCTTTTTCTATGATCTTAAGCTCCAGACCCGAGGGAGGATTTCCTTTTATCGTTTTTCTGGTGGAGAGATTGCTTACCTTTCCCGTTTCCAGATCTACCTCAAGCTTGTCTCCGGTTTTTACCATCTTGGAGATTTTCGGACATTCCAGAAGAGGAAAGCCCAGATTAACCGCATTACGATAGAATATGCGGGCAAATGACTCCGCCACCACACACCCAACCCCATTTTCCTTCAGGCAGAA
>JAOZNS010000045.1 GCA_029933635.1 Candidatus Zixiibacteriota bacterium
AGATCAAGTTTTATCAAGCCTCCTCCTCGGAGATGTTTGGGAAGGTGCAACAGGTTCCCCAGAATGAAAAGACCCCCTTTTATCCCCGGAGTCCCTATGGGGTGGCAAAGGTGTATGCTCACTGGATCACGGTCAACTACCGGGAAAGCTACGGCATCTTTGCGGTGAGCGGGATTCTGTTCAACCATGAATCTCCCCGACGAGGATTGGAATTTGTCTCACGGAAGATCACACATGGGGTGGCTCGAATTAAATTGGGGCTTTCAAAAAAACTTTATCTGGGCAATCTGGAGGCCAAAAGGGACTGGGGCTATGCCGGTGATTACGTGAAAGCCATATGGCTGATGTTGCAACAGAAGGAGCCAGAGGATTTCGTCATCGCCACCGGAAAGAACCATTCGGTTCGGGAGCTGGCTCAGATCGCCTTTGAGCATGTGGGATTGGATTATAAAAGATACGTGGAGGTTGATCCCAGATTCGTCAGACCAGCAGAGGTGGAAGTTCTTTTAGGGGATTCCTCCTACGCCCGAAAAAAACTGGGCTGGAAGCCAGAAGTCTCCTTCGAACAATTGATTAAAATGATGGTGGATGCGGATCTTGAAAAGGTGAAGAAGGAGCGAAAGGATTAGATAGCAACAGGAGTGCGGAAGCGAAGCTTCCGCACTCCAAGGTTTTTTTATCAGGTGGTGCATGAAAGTTCTAATAACTGGCATTGCGGGATTTGTGGGGTCGCATCTGGTAGAGAAGCTTCTTAAGAAAAAAGACGAGGTGTTTGGAACATATCTGCCCGGGGAGAGCCTGGAGAATATCCAGAATATCAGACTAAGCCTTCATCTGTCCGGTTGCGACATCACCCAATTTGATCAGTTGTCCCGACTGGTGAAAAGGATTCAGCCTGACTTGATCTATCATCTGGCGGCTTTCAGTTCGGTGGGAAAATCATTTACCCATCCTTTGGAGACCATAAAGACCAATGTCTACGGAACGTTATATCTTTTAGAGATCGTAAGAAGCTTGAAGAAACAGATCAAGATTCTGGTGGTGGGATCAAGCGATATGTATGGGAAGGTTCTGCCCCGAGATATTCCCATAACTGAAAACACGCCACTTTCCCCGGTTAGTCCATACGGGGTAAGCAAAGCGACCTGCGATCTTTTAGCTTATCAATATTGCAAATCTTATGGGGTTTATGTGATTCGGGCTCGATCTTTCAACCATACCGGTCCCCGACAGCGGACCGGATTTGTGATTCCCGATTTCGCCTCTCAGATAGCTCAAATCGAAGCAGGACTCCTGCCGCCGGTTCTAAAGGTGGGCAACCTATCTGCAAAAAGAGACCTCTCCGATGTAAGAGATGTGGTGCGAGCCTATGTAAAGTTAATGCAAAGGGGAAAGGCGGGAGAGGCTTACAATATATGCTCCCAACAGGGATATAGCATAAAAAATATGCTCAAAGTTCTGCTTTCGCTGTCGAAAAAGAAAATAACGGTTAAGTTAGATAAAAAGAGAAGCCGACCGTCCGAGATTCCAGTTCTGGTGGGGGACAACACCAAGATAAGAAAAACGGTTGGCTGGAAGCCGGAAATCCCTTTGGAGAGGACCTTAAAGGAAACTCTAGACTATTGGAGAAAAAGATATAAGGTTTTTTAGTTTTCGGGCATGTTTGAGGTCGAAGTAAATTGTGCGGGGCTGGAAGCCCCGCCTACCAAATATGATCAAATTAACTTTCAGAGGTAAGGCTAAGGCGTGCATCCTGTTTGTAAAAGCTCTAACGTCTTTTCTGAATGTATAAAAAACCACCTGAATATGGAGTGGAAGCACACAAACCAATCGATGGCAGAATGTGATTGGGATGAATCCAACACAAAGGCATCAACTTTCTCATCAGGAGGGACAACTTGTATAAGACCTTGGAGGAGAAGATAAAAAATCGATCCGCGGTGGTGGGGATCATCGGAATGGGATATGTGGGACTTCCCTTAGCTGTCGAGCTTGGAAGGGAAAATTTTAAAGTGGTTGGAATCGATATAAATCCCCACAAGGTGGACTTGATCAACTCGGGCAAGTCGGATATAGACGATGTCACAGATAAAGATCTAAGACCTCTGGTGAAAAAGGGGAAGATCAAAGCCACATCGGATTTTGCCGCCCTGAAGAAGGTGGACTGTATAGCCATCTGTGTCCCCACCCCTTTGAGCAAAACCAAAGACCCAGATGTCTCCTATATACTGACCGCGGTTAAGGAGGTTCAGAAATTTTTGCATCCCGGACAACTGGTAATCTTAGAAAGCACCACCTATCCCGGAACCACCGAAGAGCTGATTTTGCCAATGCTCGAAGAGACGGGTCTTAAGGTGGGCCAAGATTTCTTCTTAGCATTTTCTCCGGAGAGGGTTGATCCCGGGAATAAGAAATTCACCACCAAAAATACTCCCAGAGTGGTGGGGGGGATCACTCCCCAGTGCACCCAAATCGCCAAGCTTTTCTATGAGCAAACCATCACGCAAGCTGTCCCGGTTTCCTCCACCAAAAGTGCGGAGATGGTTAAACTTCTGGAGAACACCTTCCGCTCGGTGAACATTGGACTGGTCAATGAGGTGGCTTTGATGTGTGATCGATTGAAAATAGATGTGTGGGAGATAATTGACGCTGCCACCACAAAGCCATTCGGGTTCATGCCGTTTTATCCCGGTCCAGGATTGGGGGGACATTGCATCCCCATAGACCCACATTATCTTTCCTGGAAGCTTAAATCTTTGAACTACTATGCCAGATTCATTGAGTTGGCCGGAGATATAAATTCTCACATGCCGGAGTATGTGGTGGAGCGGATAAATCGGGCACTGAATGAAAACAGAAAAAGCCTAAAGGGATCAAAGATTTTGATATTGGGGGTGGCATATAAAAGGGACATAAAAGATGTGAGAGAATCACCAGCTTTGGATGTGATCAAACTTTTGCAGAACGCTGGAGTAAAAGTTATCTACAATGATCCCCATGTGCCATCTGTACGCATGGACAACACGCTTTTGAGATCGCAGAGATTGACCCAGAAGCTTCTTCAAAGCTCAGACTGTGTGGCTATCCTAACCGATCATTCTGCCTATGATTACGACTTTATCGTGCAAAATGCAAAACTGGTTATGGACACCCGCAATGCCACCAAAAATGTAAAGAAGAACCGGAAAAAGATCGTCAAGCTGTAAGATATTAGATCCTTTGGGGTTGAGATTGCAATTTTTAATCAGAAAAGAGGCTTAAGTTTTTTAATCTCTGGTGAAGGAATGCACCCGATAGCGGATAGTGGCTCTTCGATGAAATTCTGGAGGTCACTTCCTTTGACAGAGAAAAAAGATAAAGGGATAAGTTAAAAGGAACGCCTCATATTTTGTTGGTGGCTGAGCGTCGGATCAAAAGCGGAACTGAAAGAATTTGGTGAAGAAGATTTTTTCAACCATCCTGATAGCTTTTCTGCTATCAGGGTCATTATCCTTGGTGGCAAAATCCACACTGTTGGAAAACATTCCTCTGGATAGCTGGGTTTATGAGGTGGTGGATGAGCTTACCTGTCAGGGTTTTTTCCCCTCCCTTCATAAAAACGTAAGACCCTTCACCCGACAACAGATCGCCTCCTTGGTTTTGGAGACAAACTTAAAGCTAAAGGAAGGAGGGTTAAAGTTAACCGATTCCCAGCTGTGGCTGTTTTCTAAGCTGAATCAAGAGTTTCGCCTTGAGTTAGAGCAGTTGTATTATAAGGAGCAAAAGAAGGGAAGAAAGCCCACCATCCTGCGATATGGAACAAGTCCGGTAGTTTACTTAACTGTAACTGAAGGTGATAGCTCCTATGGACGACTGCAAGCCCGATTTGAAGCTGGGGTGCAATTCGACAAGAAATTTGTTCTGAAGGATCGGATAGTTATAGACACTAAGGCGGAAAAGGAAAGGAGATACAAAGGGAGAGAGTGGAAACACCATTTAACCGGAGTTCTGGATGAAGCCTATGCAAGCCTCGATTTCAGATATTTTTATCTTCTGTTTGGAAGAGACCATATAAGGTGGGGACCGGGAAGGGAGGATGTGCTTTTGCTTTCTCATCTGATTCCGCCTTTTGATATGTTGAAGATAGAGGGAAAGTTGGGAGCATTCAAGTTAATTTATTTTGCCACCATCCTAGACCAGATGTGGGTTCCCCATTATGGCTTTTGGGCCAACAGATATCTTGCTGGTCACCGGATAAACTTAAAGCTCAATTTGGGGGTGGAGCTGGGAGTATCAGAGGTGGTATTATATGGAGGGAAAAATCGGCATCCTGAACCCTACTACTTAAATCCTCTTTTGCCTTACTATGGAGAGCAGTATAATCAGAATCCCGATGACAACATTCTTTGGAGCTTGGATGTCACCCTTTCCACATTTAGAAATAAAGAACTATATTTTGAACTTTTGGTAGATGATTTTCAGTATGATTTTGCCTCTGAACCTCATCAGACCGGATTTCAGGTGGGCATAAGTTATGCAGAGCCGTTCGGCTGGGGACGAAGCTATGTGAACTTGGAATACACCAGGATCAACAACTGGGTATATGGACAGAACAAACCATGGAACGTCTATACCTATAAGGGGTGGGGAATGGGAAGCATCCTGGGGCCCGATGCCGACCGATGGCAGTTTAATCTGACCTGCCATCTTACCAAGGACGTTGACCTGAAGTTGCACCAGGAATATAAAAGAAAGGGAGAGGGACGGATCATCACTCCTCAAACTCCAGCGGTCCCTTCCTCTAATAAATTTCCCTCTGGAATCGTAGAAGAAACGAATCAATGTAAGTTTATGTTTACCTATCAGCCCAGCGCAAATCTCAAGCTGGATTTGAGCGCAGAGTATAATTGGGTAAAAAACCTTGGAAATCAAAGTGGAAAGGACCAAAAGACTTTTGTTTTAGGTGCCCAATTGAGCTTGAACCTGTGGAAGGAAAGAAGGTTTTAGTTTGGACAGGTTAACCCTCAAATCGCCGTCAAAGATAAATCTCTTTCTAAAAGTTATCAAGAAAAGAGAAGATGGCTACCATGAGATTCTTTCTTTGATGCAGATGGTGGATTTATGCGATGAACTCTGTTTGAAGAAAACAAAGGGTGGAGTGGTGATCGACTGCGATCATCCAGACTGTCCCACCGATGAAAGAAACTTGGCTTTTCAAGCCGCTTCATTGCTTTTGAGGGAAGCGAATATAGCAAAAGGTGTGAAAATCCACATAAGGAAAAAGATTCCTCTCTCCTCTGGTCTGGGGGGAGGAAGCTCAAATGCCGCGACCACACTTAGAGGGATAAACCGACTTTTTGATCTTGAACTCCCAAGAGAAAGATTGTATGATCTGGCATCTCAGGTAGGATCAGATGTCCCATTTTTTCTCAGCTCCGGTCAGGCGCTGGTTAAAGGAAGAGGAGAAAAGATTGTGCCCCAAACCATGTATAAAGATTATTGGATGGTTCTGGTGCGCCCGGGGTTTGAGGTTTCCACCAAGTGGGCTTATCAGAACGCAAAAATTAACTTGACAAAGAAAAATAAAGAGTTTAACTTTAAAAATTTGGAGAAGGGTTTTATGTTTTTTGAAGCTCTTCGGTCTTTTACCAATGACTTGGAAGAGGTGGTGAGCAAAAGGTATCCAGTTATTCAAAGGATAAAGGAGATTTTGAAGAACTCCGGAGCGTTGAAGTCGTCCATGTCGGGGAGTGGCCCGACCGTGTATGGTGTGTTTGATCAAAAACCACAAGCAGAGGAGGTGGCCAGAAAGCTTTCGCGAAGTGATTGGTTTGCAAAATCTAAAGGACAAGTTTTCCTGACGCAACCAATCTCTGGTAACATTTAAGGTCTTCGGAATGAATCCTTTCTGCACAGGATGATCATAAAATCAGCCTGTACGGCGAATGGGTTTATCCTTTCAGCTTCTGGCTAAAGGCAGAAAAGCCCAAAGCCGGAGGCGATGTTCTCATCAGATGTTAACCGTCCACCAATCATTCAACCGAGGAGGAAAGTGCAGTGGAGATCACCGAGGTAAGGGTCACGTTAAGAGATGAGCCGAAGCTGAAAGCCTTTGTCAATGTTACCTTCGACAACTCCTTTGTGATTCGGGGTTTGAAGGTGATAAACGGCACCAAGGGATACTTCGTATCCATGCCCAGTCGGAAGAGGAAAAATGGAACCCATCAGGATATAGCGCATCCCATAAACAACGAGATGCGTCGGATGATTGAGGATAAGGTGCTGGCAGCTTACGAGAATGAGCTGAAAAGCAAAGAGGCTGGTGGAGCCGAGCAATCATCCCAATAGATTCGGTTTTTATCCTTTAGTCATCCCATGCGATCACGTCGGGGGCAAAAACCCTTTAGGGTTTTTGTCGAAGACGTGAATCGTTTTTTCGGCAGCTTTCTGGGGCGTCGTCAAGTGGTAAGACACAAGACTTTGGATCTTGTATCCCAGGTTCGAATCCTGGCGCCCCAGCCAGAAAGAGCGGTTCACTGCTTTTATTCCATGGTTTGTAGCCTATGAATGAGAAGATAAAGCTGATAAGTGGAAATTCAAACCTCCCCTTGGCTGAGAAGGTTGCCCGGTATGTTGGCGTTCCCCTGTGTGATGCGGAAATTGACAGATTCTCCGACGGAGAGATCGCGGTTAAGATAAATGAGAACATTCGGGGGAAAGATGTGTTCATAATTCAATCCACCAATCCCCCCGCGGAGAACCTTCTGGAGCTTCTGGTGATCCTCGATGCGGCCAAAAGAGCATCCGCAGAGAGAATCACCGCGGTGATTCCTTACTATGGCTATGCCCGACAGGATCGGAAGGATCAACCCCGGGTTCCCATCACCGCCAAGCTGGTTGCCAACCTGATCACGGTCTCCGGGGCAGATCGGGTTCTGACCATGGATTTACATGCGGCTCAGATTCAGGGGTTCTTTGACATTCCCATGGATCATCTTTTCTCCAATCCAGTTTTTTATGACTATTTCAGGGGTTTTAAATCAGATGATTGGGTTGTGGTGGCTGACCTGGGCAGCATCAAAATGGTGCGGAACTTCGCCAAGAAGCTTTCCATGCCATTTGCAGTTCTGGATAAGAAAAGACATGTAGCTAATCAGGTGGAGATTTTGAACGTGATCGGTGAGGTGGAGGGGAAAAGTATCATCATTCGAGACGACATCGTGGATACCGCCGGAACCTTAACTCAGGCGGCAGATTTTCTGACCAGACAAGGAGCAAAAGAGATTTATGCTTGCCTGACCCATGCGGTTCTGTCGGGAAGATCTTTAAGCTTGATCGAAGACTCTCCCCTGAAAAAGGTGGTGGTCGCAGATACCATAAACCTGGGGAATAAAAATCTTACCAACAAATTCGAGATCGTTTCGATAAGCACTATATTTGGAGAAGCCATAAAGCGAATTCACCAGGGCGAATCGGTAAGTTCACTTTTCGAATATTGATCCAATCAGAAGTGAGGTCTTATGAAGGAGGTTGTGCTAAAGGTAAGAGCCAGGGAAAAGAAGGGCAAAGAATATGCCAAGAAGCTGAGAAAAGCTGGTTTCATACCCGCGGTGGTATACGGTCCGGAGACCGACCCTCTGTCTTTAGAGATAGAGAGCAAATCATTTTCTGCCCTTTTAAGAAAGGGGTTGGGAGAAAACGTTTTGATCACCCTGTCCTTAGACGATGAGAAAAATGGTGAGCGGAAAGTTTTGATTAGGGAGATTCAACGGGATCCGGTTAAAGGAGATATCCTTCATGTGGATTTCCACCAGATCTCCCTCACCAAGAAGCTCTCCATTCAGGTTCCTATTCATCTGGTAGGAACGCCGGAAGGGGTGAAGGAGGGTGGTATCCTCCAGCATGTTTTAAGGGAATTAGAGGTGGAATGCTTACCCACCGCTATTCCGGAGAAGATCGAGGTGGATGTCAGCAATCTTAAAATCGGAGATTCAATTCATGTGGCAGATCTTAAGGTGGAGAATGTGGAGGTGCTTTCCGATCCGGAAAGCTCCATAGTCAGCGTAGTTCCTCCCACCGTGTTTAAGGAGGCTGAGGTGGCTGTCGCACCCACAGAGGAGGAGCCGGAGGTGATAACCGAGAAGAAAGAGGAAGAGAAAAAGGAGGAAGAAGAGAAGAAGGAGGAAAAGGTCGAGCAGGCCAAAGCAGAAAAGAAGCCTGGTGAAGGCGATAAAGAAGAAAAAAGAAAAGAGAAGAAATAAGAGATCCGTTTGGCTTCTGATCGATTCAAAAGATCGATTATCTGTCAGATATGAGAAACCATCGAAACTATGAGGTTCGTTCTTCAGCACAGGGGAAAAGTTGATTCCCTTTTAAGGTGTACCACCCGAATCGGATGTTTTGATCGTTAACTTTCTTAGAGATGGTCAAGTAAAATAGCACCAACGTTCGTCCTTTGAAAACCTGGAAGGTGGCCGCAATAAAGATGAGGAAAATCTACACCTGCCTTCTTATATCTCTGCTTCTTTGTGGATGCTACAGCAACAGAAATAAAACCGAGGAGAGGGTCAGAGAGAGGGTAACTCAGTTCGTCCTGTTGATGGCCAAAGACCAGTTTGAGGAGGCAGAGAAGCTTCTAACCAGGCAGATGATCGATAGCGGGAATAAGGAGCTTTTCTTAAGTAATTTCGATGACTGGCAATTAAAGGATACCACCGAGTTTGTCATAGATATAAAGCAGGTCTACATCTCAGAAAAAAATCCAAAAAACAAAGCCATGGTGTCGATGACCATCCGTAGCGAAAAGTATGATTTCACCAAGATGGTTTCCATGCCTTTAACCTATGAGAGAGGAGACTGGTATCTGGGATCATGAAAGGTGTGATTCTGGCAGGCGGGCTGGGCAAAAGGCTTTATCCTTTGACCAAGATCACCAATAAGCATCTCCTTCCGGTTTACGATAAGCCTATGATCTTCTATCCCCTCCAGACCTTGATCAATGCGGGGATAGATGACATCCTGATAGTCACCGGAGGAAACCACGCAGGCGACTTTTTGAGGCTTCTGGGCAACGGTAAAGAGTTCGGGCTAAAACATCTGAATTACACCTATCAGGAGGGAGAGGGGGGGATAGCTGACGCTTTGGCTTTAGCCGAGCATTTCTCCGATTATGAGAAGTTGGTGGTCATTCTGGGGGACAACGTGATTGAGGGGAACATAATTCAAGCGGTGAAGGATTTCCGGAAGCAAAAGGAGGGAGCCAAGATTCTTTTAAAGGAGGTACCCGACCCGGAGAGATTTGGTGTGCCGGAGATCGTAGATGGAAAGATCATAAAGATAGAGGAGAAGCCGGAGGTTCCTAAATCCAAATATGCGGTGATCGGAATCTATATGTATGATGGCAAAGTCTTTGACATAATAAGAACGCTCAAGCCCTCAGAGAGGGGGGAGCTGGAGATTACTGATGTGAGCAACGCTTATATAAAAGAAGGGAAGATGACCTATGATGTTCTGGAGGGCTGGTGGTCCGATGCTGGCACCTTCGAGTCCCTTCTCCGAACGAGCAACCTGGTAGCCCAGGGAGGGGCCAATCATAAAGACCTGTGAGGATGCTTTAGTTTCCTGCAGATTTTTTGTTTGATCATCCTTTCCTGTGCCCATAAGACCTTTGCAAAGCTTGTTGGCAAGTTTTCCCTCTGGAAAATTATTTATATCTGGGCGATTTGTATTAGGAGGGTGGGAAAATGATAGATGGTGTAGCAACCAAAAAACTTAGAGTGATTCCCGATGAGCGAGGACGCCTGATGGAGGTTCTTCGCTCAGATGAAAAGCTTTTTGTTAAGTTTGGACAGGTCTACATGACGACGGCTTATCCTGGAGTGGTGAAGGGGTGGCATTATCACAAAAAACAGACCGATCACTTTGCCGTAATTAAGGGGATGATCAAACTGGTGTTATACGATAACCGGGATGATTCCACCACAAAAGGGGAGATAAACGAATTTTTCGTAGGGGAGCACAATCCCATCCTGGTTAAGATTCCACCAATGGTTCTGCATGGATTCAAGTGCATAAGCCAACAGGAGGCTATCTGTATAAACATTCCCACCGAGGTATACAATTACGAACAGCCGGATGAATTTCGGGTCGATCCCCATGAAAATGACATTCCTTACAAGTGGGAGAGGAGGGATGGCTAAGTGAAGATGTTGATCACCGGCGGAGCCGGGTTCATCGGATCGAATTTCATCAGATACATTCTTTCCAAATATTCGGATTGCCGAATTATAAATTTAGACAAACTCACCTATGCTGGTAATCTGGAGAACCTTTCAGATGTGGAGAGCTCTCCTAATTATCGGTTTGTAAAGGGGGACATCTGCGATACAGAGCTGGTGGATCGAATACTAAAAGATGGGATTGATGCCATTGTTCACTTTGCGGCAGAAAGCCACGTTGATCGATCCATCCATGACCCAAGGATATTTGTGAAAACCAACGTTTTGGGAACGCAGGTTCTGCTTGAATCCGCCTTTAAGTTTAAGATAGATCGATTCATCCAGGTCTCCACCGATGAGGTATATGGCACTCTGGGCCGGGAGGGTTCCTTCAGTGAGTCCTCTCCCCTTCAGCCCAACAGCCCCTATTCTGCCTCCAAAGCCTCAGCGGATCTTTTAGCCCGGGCCTATTTTGAAACCTTCCGTGTTCCCGTCATAATCACCCGATGCACCAATAATTTTGGTCCATACCAATTCCCAGAGAAGCTTATTCCCCTTTTCATAACCAATGCCCTCTTCAATCAGAGTTTGCCAATCTATGGTGACGGACTTTACGTCAGGGATTGGATCTACGTGGAGGATCATTGCAAAGCTTTAGATATAATCCTCCATCAGGGGAAAGTGGGAGAGATCTATAATATAGGTGGAGGAAATGAGAGAACCAATCTGGAGATCACCGATTTAATCCTGAAGAGATTGAACAAACCCAAGTCGTTGATCAAGCACGTCAAAGATAGACCGGCTCACGATCGGCGATATTCCCTTGATTGTTCCAAGATAAAGGCTGAACTGGGCTGGAGCCCAGATACCCCCTTTGAGGAGGGGATCTTTAGAACGGTCGAATGGTATGTTACTCACCAGGAGTGGTGGAAAAAAGTAAAGAGCGGTGAATACTTAAAATACTACCAGAAGCATTATCAACTGGAGGATCCATCCTGAGGGAAAACATGTGAGGTCTGGAAAACATAAGGATACGGTCTTAATCACTGGAGCCAATGGGCTTTTGGGGCAAAAGCTTTGCTTGAGTTTTTCCTCATCCTATAAAGTTGTCGCCACCGACCTTCACACACAAAATCTCACCTCCTTTTCCAATTCGGTTTATGAATGCCTGGATTTGACCGACAGAAGGGCGCTTGTTTTCCATGTTCGATTTTACAACCCCAGGGTGATCATAAATGCGGCCGCCTACACAGACGTGGATGGATGTGAGATTCACCGATCCAAAGCCTGGGCCACGAATGTGGGAGGAGTAAAGAATCTGGTGGAGGTATGTCAAAAACATCAAATCAAACTGGTTCACCTATCCACCGATTACATCTTCGACGGTGAGAAGGGGCCATATTCCGAGGAGGATCCACCTCATCCGATAAACTTTTATGGCCAGACCAAACTGGAAGGCGAAAACGTGATAAAAGAAGGTGGAATAGATTTTCTCATCGTGCGGACCAACGTCCTTTACGGGGTCGGGAAAAAGGTTAAGAAAAACTTCTTGCTCTGGCTTTTGGAAAAACTTTCTGCTGGGGAAAAGGTCAAGATCGTAAGCGATCAGTTCAACAATCCCACCTTGGCAGATAATTTATCCGCATGCATGCTGGAGATGGCGCAAAAGGGGATCTCTGGAATTTTTCACATAGGAGGGACCGATTATCTTTCCCGTTACGATTTTGCTTTGAAGGTGGCGGATAAATTTGAGTTTGACAAATCTAATATTCTCCCCACCAAGACGGAGTTTTTGAACCAGAAAGCCAAAAGACCCCACCGGGGTGGGTTAAGCACCAGGAAGGCACAGAGGATCTTGCGGACCAAGCTCTTAAGTGTAGAGGAAGGATTAGAACAGGCGAAAAAAAGCAAAGAAGAAACAAAGGTGTGATATTCCAGCACCCTAACTTTTTATCACGAATGTTTCATTCCATCACTGACGCAGAATTAGAGACACACCGAGAAAGGGTTTTTCTCTAAGGGGATTCCATGGTCAAAAGGTTGGGTAAGATTTCCACCCAAGCCTGTAACGAGAATACTATAATTTCCACGTGCGGATTTGTCTTGGAGAACCAGCTAAAGGTTAATGGCTTCAAGGAGGTGGCTGGTGTTGATGAGGCAGGAAGAGGTCCTCTGGCAGGTCCGGTGGTGGCCGCCTGTGTGGTGTTGCCAACAGATTTCATTTTGCCAGGGGTAAATGATTCTAAGAAGTTAACTCCTAAAAGGAGGGAAAGGTTATTTGAACAAATTATGGAGAGGGTTCAGGAGGTCGGAATTGGAATTGTGGGAGAAAGAACCATTGACAGGGAAAACATACTGAACGCCTCCCTGAAGGCAATGTGGAAGGCGATAGATAAGCTAAAGAACCCTCCCCAATTTGTACTGGTGGATGGAAATCAAAAGATCCCCAACCTTTCGTTTCCCCAAATCCCGGTGGTTAAGGGAGATTCAAAGAGCTTCTCCATAGCTGCAGCATCAATTGTGGCCAAGGTCACTCGTGACCGGATCATGCTCAAATATCACCAGAGGTATCCGGAGTTTGGTTTTGCCCAGCACAAGGGTTATGCGACCAAAGCCCATCTGGAAGCTTTGAAAGCTTTCGGTCCCTGCGAGATTCACCGAAGGTCTTTTAAGCTGGTCAAGCAGTGTTTGGCAAATCAGATTGATCTGCAGATGGGTTAATTTCCCCCTCTCCCTTATTTTCCCCTCTTAATCTCATGGAGAGGTGATGAAGAGGTAAAGTAACAGGGGGAATCATTTAGCACCACCATTGAATCTCGTAAATTAAATTGACGAATTTTCTTCCCTTGTGGGAAGGACCTGACTGGATTTCGCCAGATCGACTGACTTTATTAATATAGCCTCGATTGGCAGTCTATTTCTGCAATATTCAATAACAAAATCTTGGTATGGAGAAGTATAAACAGAAATTAGGGAAAAAAGGCGAAGCGTTAGCTGAGGAATACTTAAAGAGAAAGGGCTTTCAGATACTAAAACGAAATTATCGATATGGGCGCAAGGAGATTGATCTGATCGGCAAAGAGGGCAACACGATTGTCTTCGTGGAGGTCAAATCAGGAAGATGCAAAAGTTTCGGAGAGCCACTCTTGTGGGTGGACCCCAGAAAGCAGAAAAACCTAATAGAGGTGGCAAACGGTTTCATTCAAAAGGAAAACATAACCGGCTGTGGTTTCCGGTTCGATGTTTTGTCCATAAGCTATCGGAAGGGAAGACAGGTAATAGAACATATAAAAAATGCTTTCATGGTTCCTTAAGATCCTGACGTTTTTGCTCTAAAGCTTCAACGATCCTTTTCCATATCCTGGACCATTTTTCCGGCCTTTGATTTAATTTTTCTACAAATTTGTTCATCTCATCCGGCGTGACCTTCGCCTCTTGAAAAATCTTCCTTTTTTCCTCTTGTAGTTTCAGGGTATCTTGGGCGAACATCTCTTGGGCGATGGAAAGCTGAACATAAACCTCCACGAATTTATCCTCTGAGATCCGAGATGATGAAATCAAGTTGAGCAACAACAGGAAGACAAAAACACAGAGGATTAAGCCTCCAATTAAAAGAGATTTTTTCGACATAGCCTTAGTCCCCAAAACAGTGATTTTATCTTTAAATTCGGTTATCTTTTATGCCGAATCCTCCGGAGAACTACGGACGATCGATTCGATCCGGCTTAAACGTTGTTGCATTACTATGCCGGTCACGATGAATATCAATCCGATTATGGTTGAGGGAAGTATCTTTTCTCCGACTATCAGATGAATAAATACCAGCGATAAAAATGGCGCAAGATAAATCAGGTTTGTAACTTGCGCGGTGGTCTGGGATAACTTCAAAGCTTTCAGCCAGAACACGAAGGTGATCCCCATTTCAAAAAAGCCCACATAAACTGAGCCAACAGCTCCAGAAAATGTGGGAATCCTCATCTCCGAAGAGATGATCGTTGCCATTAATATAAAAGCAAATCCAAATGAAAAATTCAAAAACAACTTGACAACCTCATCTCGTTTATCCTTAATGTTGTGAATCCAGAATAAAGCCCAAATTACTGCACTTCCCAATGCCAAGAGGACTCCGTTGAGATTGGTGAAAGTTAATCCTAAAATGTCACCTCGGGTCGAAATCACGAAAACTCCAAAATAACTGACCAAGATTGCAAGGATGCTTTTGGACCCTATCTTCTGTTTGAGGAAAGGTATGGATAAGAGCACCAGCATGATCGACCAGGTGTAATTCAAGGGTTGAGCTTCTTGGGCGGGAAGCACGGAATAAGCTTTGAACAACACCACGTAATAAAGAAATGGGTTCAAAAAACCCAGCATAAGGGAGCGGAGATAATCTCTTCCTCCATATTCTCTAAGAAGTATCAATTTTTTCTGGAAAAGTAGGATGATAAAAAGGACCGCGATAGAGACCAAGGAGGCAAAAAATAATAGCTGAAGAAAATCCAGATATCTCAAAGAGACCTTGAAAGCAGAAGCTACGGTTGACCAGAGCAAAACAGCG
>JAOZNS010000236.1 GCA_029933635.1 Candidatus Zixiibacteriota bacterium
CGTTTAAGAAAAGAACGAATGATCGAGATGGCTTCAGAGATTGAAAAGAACATAATCAGGAGGATCTCATTGTTCGCTATTTTTTACAAAAGAAACAAGGACTTGACCAATTGGGAGAAGAATCCAAAAAATGAATAAGAAAAATCCGAAAGGTAAGCTCGGGAAACCAAAGATAAGACGAATCTGGAGGCGAAATCCTGTCACCAAAATCAAGGAGAGCGGAAAAATCTACAAAAGGAAAAAGTGGCTGAATTGCTCAGATGATGAAGAAAAGGAGCTGGATTTGACCAAGGATTTAGAAAAAACTTACAGGTATTGTCCCAGATGTGGTGCGGAGATGGTGGAAAAAGATGTGGATCACAAAAAAAGGAAGGTCTGTCCGGTATGCAAATTTATTTTTTACCATAATCCGGTTCCAGCCGCAGGAGTGGTTATAGAAAAGGAAGGGAAGATACTTCTGGTCAAAAGAAAGTATGAACCCTATAAGGCGGATTGGTGTCTGCCCGCTGGATTTATGGAGTATGACGAATCACCGGAGCAGTGTGCCATAAGAGAGACCAAAGAGGAGCTGAATCTGAAGGTAAAGCTTACGGGTTTGTTCGGGGTATACTCCGGAAAGGATGATCCCCGAACCCATGCGGTATTGGTTATGTATTGGGCTGAAGTAATTGGGGGAAAACCGAAACCAGGAGATGATGCTGAGGAGATAAGGTATTTCGGTAAAAACGAAGTTCCTGACAATATAGCCTTCTTGGCTCACCGCCAGATCATCAAGGAGTTTTTCGAAATCAAATTAGCCGAATCAAATGAATAACGCTGGATGAGGTATTCAACCTCCAAGTCAATTAAGGCAAAGGGAACCTCTCAGTCGACTGGTGCACCCGATATGATCCTTCTGGTGCACCAGCCAACTACAGTGAACAAACTTCTCTTTTTACTTCAAAAGCATCATTTTTCTGGTCACCACTTGCTCTCCTGCAATCACCCGATAAAAATACACGCCACTGGAGAGAGGATCTCCTCTATCGTTGGTTCCATTCCAGATGATGACGTGAGATCCCGCAGGTAAAACCTCATCCACCAGGGTCCTCACCTTCTGCCCTACAACATTGTAGATGGTAAGAGATACGTTGGTCTCGGAAGATAGGCTGATGGAGAATTCAGTCATCGGATTGAAGGGATTAGGATAATTTTGTGAGATGACAAACTCAACAGGGAAACTTGCCATCTGCTTTGCAGTCGAGCTAATGCAGTTATATTTCACTCCCTTGGTGTCATCCCAATAATAATCTGCCTTCTTAAGGCTATCCACCTGAAAACAGAAGCTTTCGGATGGATTTTTCACTCTGTCGGACTCAACAGTGCATTTACCGTCAGAGCCGGTGACACACTGATCTACATCTGAAGCTGCTCCATACCAGTGCCCATAAACGGTTACTCCTGCCAGTCCCTGATAAGGAGCAGAATCCTCTACCACTTCAGGGGTAGCCCGAGCTTTTCTCCAAGGACCTTGCGCTACCAAGGACATGCCGATGGAGTTAACATACATGGGCATTTCAACCACCACTTTGGCTGTGGCTGAGTCGCTGTTGGAAAGATCAGACCAGTTAGGGACCTCATCAGCCGTTTTGAGAGCGAAATAATATGCGGTGCCGGGGGTTAAGCCGGTAACGGTGAAGCTCTCTTGAGTTCCCGCAGGTTTTGGGCTTGGCTCTCCAGTTGCTTGGAAAGCATCATTCCACTCGGCTTCGGTATCCAAAGGGCCCAAGCTGGCTTCTTGATATCGAACATCGTAGGTGGTGGCAGTCCCAGAATTCCCATCATCACCAGGTGCACTCCAGCTCAAATCGACCGTTCCATTGGATGCACCGGGAGAAGCAACCAAATCTGTGACATCGGCAGGTGGAATGGTATCAGGGGGTGGAGGAGCCACTGCGTTCAAAGAGTTATAGGCATTTATTCGGCCCGAACCCAGCTTACCTGCATATCCAGGATTGAGTGGATCAATTGGATCGGCATAGCTAACTATATAGTTCCAGATATCTGAGCTGGTCAAGGTTGGCTCGTAGGACTTTAAAAGGGCTGCCAATCCAGTGACATGAGGGCAGGCTTGAGAGGTTCCGCTGATAAGTCTGATGTAATCGTAGTCCGGGTCATCGGCATTATGCCAAGTGCTGAGAACGTCAACTCCAGGAGCCGAGACATCTACCCAGGTTCCATAGTTAGAGAAGTAAGCCTTAACATCAAAAGAGTCTGTGGCAGCCACATTCATAACATCAGTTCGGCTTCCCAGGTAATCAGGGCTTTCGCTATTGCTGTTGCCGGCGGCGTGAATTATCAAGACCCCTTTGGCTATGGCGTAATTCACAGCATCGGCTAAACCACCTGAGTTTGAGGAACCCCAGGAGCAGTTAATGGCAGTGACGCCCATATCAGCCGCATATCTGATTGCCTTGGCGCAGAAGTCCATCCTCACGTAGCCTAATCCACTGGCGGCTCTCCAGCCTGCTCTCAACGCCATTAACTTTACTCCATTGGCGGGTGAAGAGAACCCACTGTTCCAACCTCCAGCCAGGCCAGCTACCGCGTAGCTATTGTTACTGATCGCACCTACGATACCGGCCACATGAGTGCCATGTCCATCGAAATCCCGAGGATCGTTATCCTCCTTCTTACAATCTTCACCCTTGGCACATCCTCTTATGCCATCAACCCAATCCCAACCGATCCAATCGTCAACGTAACCGTTGTTGTCATCGTCTATCCGGTTAGATTCCTTACCATTACCATATTCGCCATAGTTGATCCACATGTTCCCTTGGCTAACATCGTCCGGAGCAAGATAACCCCCGAGATCCTTGTGATAATACCTCACTCCACTATCAATGATTCCAACAAGAACGGCGGCATTCCCGGTTTCCAGATCCCAAGCAGCGCTGGCATCGACGTCATGATCAGCGGTTGCCTGCTCGAAATGCCATTGATAAGGGGGGAAATCAGGGTGACCTGCTGGACCAAAATAAGGGTCATCCGGGACACCATACATTCGGTTGATCCCAATTGGTTCCACATGATGAACAAAGGGTAATTTGGAGTAAGCCTCCAAAACCCTCTCCAATTTGAAGGGACCACGGAACTTTAAAACATAGTAAAGGGATAAATCAGGGAGTCCTGGCTTAGCTCTAAAGGCTGGAAACTCAGGTTCCATCTTATCAACCTTGAATGTCCGGCTCAAGACATCGAATCTTGGGATGTCGACCTGCACCACCCCATTAGCTAATCTGGGCGAGATCTTACCTACCCCACTTTGAAACTTTACCACAAACTCGTTAGGGACATATTGGAGTTCATCCGAGTCAGCAAAAGGTCTTAGGGGTTCAGTTGATATTTTCAGAGACGCAAAAGCAGACGAAATAAAGACAAACAATATCACCCAAGCTGAAAAGAAAATCTTCTTCATTTGAAAGTCCTCCAAAAGATCAAGGTTAAAAGCCATAAGTGAACTCTTACCTTTAACACAGAGAAAAATCTTGATTTTCTGCACCACCTCATTCAACGAGCAGGATTGAATTTTATGTTAACAGATGGTTTAAAAATTACGGTCGCCCATAAGCTTCACCTCCATAGAACTGCTTAAGTTCTTAAACTTCAATCTGGGTTCCAGTTTCACAATTAACGATAAAGTAAATCGAAAGGGCTTCCTTTAAGCAAGGAAGTAAAAAAGTCTCTTTCGTCAAGAAAAAATTGGTATTTCTTTGCAATACTTGCAATACTGAAGAATTTAAAGTGTTCACCTTTAGACGAATTATGTAAAGGCAGTCGTCTTTGGAGAGATTAGGGTAAAGTTAAGCCTTCACACTCTATCAAAACTTTTAAAATTCGGCTTTCTAAGGGTCAAGTCCTTTTTCTCCTGTAAAAACTAACGAGCAATGAGAGTCTCCTGATTTATGTTCTTTTCAATCTCTGAAGCCATCTCGATCATTCGTTCTTTT
>JAOZNS010000237.1 GCA_029933635.1 Candidatus Zixiibacteriota bacterium
TTGAGCTTGATAGCTTTTAAGGCATCCTGGACTTTTGGCTTAAAGGATTTGTCTTGTAATCTTTTAATGGTCTTCTCGATTAATATATCCAGAAGCTTCGAGTGTTTAGTATCTTCTATTTTGTCTTTGGCATCGATCAGATGGTGCATATGGTTCTTCCTCTCCATTACGGTAGATGTGTATGCAAGGGACATTCGTCTCCCCAATAAAAGGTGGGGCTATCGTCTTCACCATAAAAGTAGTGGGGAATTTGCTCTCTGCGGTAAGAGAGACTGCGGGCTGGACCTCACCCTCCCTTTTCCCCCTCTCCACATATGTGGAGAGGGAATATTATTAAAAGGTGATTGACGGGCAATCTGACGACAGCCCGATCCACTGCCACTGAGAGAAAAAGAAGTCATTTGGTGGTGCGGGATGAGGCACCCCGGACCAATTGTGATAAGTTTCTGCGCTAAAGCAATGGGGTGGGGGAAAATTCAGACGGGCATATTTCTTTTGGTCTGCTCATAGTTTGAGCCGATCTCCGCACCGATCAGAACTATGAAGGAAGAATAATAGATCCAGAAAAACATCACCGCCAGGGTGCCAAAGGAGCCATAGATTTTTTGAAAATTGGTGTAGTTTTTGATATAAATGTCAAAAAGAAATTTGGCTACCTCCCAGAACCCGCTGGCGCAGATGGCGCCGATCAGGGCCGCTTTGGTCTCAACCTTCCGGGAGGGGATGATCTTGTAGATTAAAAAGAACATGACAAAGCCTAAGGCTAAGGGCAAAAGGATTGCAAAGATTTTACTTAGCAAAGTAGCTTCACTTGCCTTTAATCCGATCAGCGGGATCTTGAGGTCCTTTGCCACCGTATAGAATGCTGTAAATGCTAAAGATGACAGCATGATCAAAACCGAGATCGGGACAAGAAGCAAAGAGAGAAATTTGCTGTGCCAGAAGGCTCTGCCCTTCTTAACCTTCCACACGACGTTCATCGAATTCTCCACCACTGAGAATATTCGAGAAGCGGCCCAGGTCAAACCTGCCAGTCCGACCACTCCAAAGACCATCTTGCGTTGAATCAGATCGGACAATATCTTGAAGACCGCCGAGGTGGAGGCTGGAAAAGTTTTCACCAAAAGTGCGGTCACCGCCTCAAAAGCCTGGGTGGATGAATGGAGGATGAATCCTGAAACGGAGATGAAAACTAAGAAAAGGGGTATGACCGAAAGGATGGCATAAAAGGAGATGGCCGCTGCCATCAAGGAACAGTTGTCCCTGAAGAAGGTGTGTAGAAAGGTCTGTTTCATCCAGGTCTTAAAGAAGCGCACCTTTCTTCTCAGAACAAAATAGAAGGGGGAGGAGGTGAGCTGGGCTAAAAGAGATAGAATTGACATGTTCTCGTGGCTTTCGTCTTTTTGTCTTTTCCAAAATAAGTGCTACATAAGTTTTATTTGCCAGGAAGGGCTAAACTTCAGGCTTTTTCTACCTCACCCCCTTTGTTCCCCCTCTCCATAAAATGGAGAGGGGATAGGGGGTTGTTCGTCCTCAAATGTGATGCCAAGTTGGGAAAGTTTCTCACGCAGATTGGAAGGATTTTCTAACACCACGGTTTTCATTCCGATTTGTTCCGCGGCCTCGGTGTTTCTTTTTTTGTCATCAATAAAAAGACATTCATCCGGCTTGGATCGAAGTTTGGCAAGGACAAGTTCGTAGATTCGTGGATCGGGCTTCCTCAATCCCACATCGCAGGAGAATATGATCTGCTCAAAATGGTTGAAAAAATCAAATTCCTTCAGCATGAATCTGGACCACTCCCTGGAGTGATTGGAAAGAATTGCCAAGTTAAATCGCTCCTTCAACCGCGGAACCAATCGAACGTTCTCCTCGATGGGATGAAGCTCTGTGCGAACTTTGTTTTTCAACTCCTCTTGGTCCACGCCGATTTCTGAATCGGCTACGAAACGTTCCCAATATTCATCCTCTGAGATTCTGCCCAAGGTTAAAAGGTTCCAATGTTCAGTTGGGTAAAGATGAGAATGTAGTTTTTGCTCCGAGATGGAGAACCTTATCGATAACTCCTGGGCTATCTTTTTCAAGGGGACGTCGGTCATCAGGACCCCGCCCAAGTCGAAAATTATGTTTTTGATCATATTTGCTGAATTCCTTTTGAGAAAATGGACTTCTTTAATGTTCGTGTTTGGCTAACTTAGGGCGACCCTGAAGGTTTTACCCCCCCACCTGTTCATCACGATTTCAATCGCCCTTTCCTCCCAGAAGGATCCCGATTGGCTGAAGAGCCTCCACATGGTCACAGATCACCTTCACCGATGCGGTTATGGGGACTGCTAAGATTATGCCGAGAGCCCCCCATAGCCAGGTCCAGAACATCACCGAAACCAAAACCGCCAAAGGGCTTAAATTCAGCTTATCCCCCATCAACTTGGGAGTGATTATGTTTCCCTCAAGATTCTGAAAAACCAAAAATAAAATCAACACCCACATCACCGGCGCCACCGCTTTGAATTGCACTCCCGCTACAATCAATGGAGGGATGGCTCCCAAGATGGGTCCTACATAAGGGATTAAGTTCAACACACCAGCCAAGGGTCCCCAGATATAGGCATAGTTGACCCCGATGATCAGAAGTCCTATGGTGAAAATTATTGCCAGGGCGAAGGAGGTGCCGAATTTTACCAAAAGAAAACCTTGAATCTGCTGATTTATCTCCTCCAAAATTTCTGTGCCGGCCTTTTCCTTGGATCTGCTGAAAGCCCTAATCAACTTCCTTTTCAACATCTGCTGATCATTGAGAATGAAGAAGGTCAAAAACAGAACCAAAAAACTGCCGAACAGAAAGGATACGGTGGAGCTTATTCCTCGAAATAAATACTTGGTTATACTGGAGAAATCCTTGAGCTGGAAGCTCCTTAAATCTAAATCCCCTCTCTGAGGGAAAAACTCTTTGTATTTGTTAAGAAGCTTGCCGGAGAACTCCACCAAGGTGTTCCAGTATAAAGGGAGGTCCTGAATCAAACTCTGAGCCTGAGCGATAAGGAAATATCCAACAACTCCGATGAGGAAAAAGCTTATCATTAAAACCAGGATGACCGCCAGGGTATGAGGGATTTTAATCTTTTTTAAGACCGAGACCGCCGGACTTAGGATATAGGCCAGAGAGGTTGCCACTATGATCGGGATGACGATGGGGCTGGCAAAATACAAAAAGGCTGTAGCCGCTGCTATCGCCACAAAGGGGAGGGCGACGTTCTGCAAGGGAAGATAATGTTTAAATTCGGGCATTAAAATGTCTAAAGTTTGGCGTGTAAGGCTAAAGGTTGAAAATTTTCGAAAAATGGCGGGCGGGAGGTCCGCTCCACGAGATAAAAATTGGCTATCCCTACCCTTAATGTTTCAACCATTTCAAAAGCTCAGATAAAGAGAAGGTATTTATCACATCCTCTGGCTCAATCCAGCCTCTTCTGGCAGTGGCTATGCCGAATATGATCCAGCCAAGATGATTCTCCCCGTGTGCATCGGTGGAGATTGCGATTTTCACCCCCTTTTCCTTCGCCTTCCGACAGTTTAAATCCGAAAGGTCCAGTCTCTCCGGATAGGCATTAAGCTCCAGAGCCTTCCTGCAAGCCTTACATGCGTCCATGACCTTATCCATATCCACCTGATAGGGTTCTCTTTTTCCGATGAGCCTTCCGGTGGGATGAGCGATTATGTCCACATGTGGATTTTCAATGGCTTTTATTATCCTTTTGGTCATCTCCTCCTTGGTTTGACCAAACTTGGTGTGAACCGCTGCTGTCACCAGATCCAGCTCCTTCAGGATATCATCCTCCAGATCCAACCTGCCGTTGGCTCTTACATCCACCTCAATCCCCTTCAATATCCTGAAATTTTTGCCACCCTTTTTCTGCGCCATCTTTTTGTTCATCTTATCAATCTCTTCGATCTGTTTTTTTAGCCTTCCGCGAT
>JAOZNS010000046.1 GCA_029933635.1 Candidatus Zixiibacteriota bacterium
AAAAGAATCTTTATATGCCTTTTTGACTTCAGTGCGCCATATTGACCAATACAGAAAATTTGAAATAACAGGGATTAGTAAAGTCATTTTTACAATCTACTGGTTTTCAAATTATTTATTATAATCCCAAGACTATAAAGCAAATACATTAAAATATTCGTTTGGTTGCTGCCAATCTGGCATAAGCGAGTTAAGAAGTAATTAGATGAGTAAATGATTTTAGTGAGCGTAATTTTAATAGTAGCTCTTACCATCTTAATTTTGCTTTCCCGTTTCTACTTTTCTTCGTTTTTCATTTATTTATCCACAAGATTTGAGAGACGACGAAAGAATTTACAGCTTCTGAGTTCATTGAGGGAGAATCTTGTCCATGAGAGAAAGAAGAAGATGGCGGGATCGGGGATGATCCTTGCAAGCTGGGAAAAGGGAGAAGAAATCCAGAAGCGATATGAAGATTTCAAGGACCTTCTTTCTCAATTGAAAGGCTTAGTTCTGGAGGAAAAGAGAAATTTGATGGCGGTCACCAGGGACATCTTTTTATGGGGGAAACTGTGGAGCATGCTGAGACGAATTGAAAAGATCTCAACACAAAGGAGAGAAAAATTGGATGTTGCCAAATTGAGAAAGAATTTGAGAGGCTTTCAAAACTTGATTGAGGAAGTTGTGGAGGTTGCCACCAAGGAGTTCTCCTTTACCCTTAATGAGGTTATAAAGGAATCTGTGAAAATAGTGCGAATTGAGAAAGCCAAGGTAAATATTAAAATCGAGGAAAACTTAGAGGATGTGGGCAACGTCATCCGATTCCCCTACGATAGATTCAACGATTGGAAGAAGATCTTAGGTAACCTGCTTCGCAATGCGGTGGAAGCGGTGGAAGCAAGACTACATGGGGCTGGGCGGGTAGTGATAGAGCACGGTCTGCCGGGTGGGGACAAAATCTACAAGGTCAAAGTGATCACCAAACGAAAGGGTCCAAACTCAGCCTCAATCATAATAGAGGATTCCGGCATTGGCATGGATGAAGCCACTAAGTCCTCTTTCTATAAAACCGGATTCACCTCCGGTAAAAAAGATGGCTCCGGTATGGGGGTGACAGAGAAAACCGTGGACTTTATTAATCAATATGGCAACTGGGAGATCGAAAGCCAAAAAGGTGCGGGCACAAAGATAACCATAAACATAGACAGAAAAAAAGCCAGAAAAGCAAACCTCCTCCTCCCCCAACCCAAGCCTTTCCACCGAACGAAATTAGCCTTCGGCTTATCGCTCCTTTTGCTTGCCCTGATAGGCTTAACCTTGCTTTTTGTGTTTGACCCATATTCCAGATTCTGGGTGGACTGGAATCCGGCTTATGCAAAGGTAGAAAAGGGAAAAGAGATGGTTGTATTTAACGCAAATGGAAAGGAATTATGGAGACATGAATTTGAATCTGGGATTTTCTTCAAAACAGATAAATTCGAAAATAAATTTCCGCTTATCCAGACACAAGACCTGGACCGAGATGGATGGAACGAAACACTGGTTACCACTCCTATTGGTATTCAGACTTCTGGACAGTTGTTCTGCCTCGATTATAAGGGGAATATGAAATGGGTATTCACCGCGGGGCAAGGTTTCAAAGAAGGATCAATTGTTGAAAGGGAAAACTCAAAATCGGAGTTATTTAGCATTAAAAACTTCTTGGTGGATGATTTTGTGAAGGGTGCAGAAAAGGAGATTTTAGTTATAAGTCGCCTCGCAGCATTTTTCCCTTGCCAATTGGCTATGATAAACCACTCAGGCAGAGTAATTGGTGAATACTGGCATCCCGGTGACATTCGTTTCGCAGTCTTCACGGACTTAAATGAAGATGGGGAAAAAGAGCTATTGTGTGCAGGGATAAATAACAGGCTCAACTGGCGGAGTGTGGTCTTTATATTGGATGTGAAAGAACTGGTGGGCAAGCAACAAGGACCTCCTTATCATATCTTTGGAAACCTCAAACCAGCCAGAGAGGAAAAGTATGTGGTTTTTCCTCACATAAAGGACGTTTCCTGGAACTGGGTTGAGGTTTCCCCTATTAAAACACCAGAGCTTTTTTATGTCCGTCCGGAGCATATCCTCCTGAAGTTAGACGATGGCAGACACTATTTCCTGGCCAAGAATCTGGAGTATATGGGTTGCGAACATCGAATGAGTGATTTCGCTGTGTGGAAGGCTAAAATCGACTTTCCTTATAGGCTCAATCGGGAGAAGGATAGTCTAAATTGGAAAAACTTCGAAGTGTGGGAAAGTTGCGTTAGGATAAAATGATGGATTTCTAAAATTTAGAAAATCCTTTCCAGAATTTAGAAAATAGATACGCTTCTAAGCTAATTTCCGTTGACAATTCCCTCCTATTTGTGTTCTATTCTTTTTGTTAGTTTTCCACTCTCAGACTTAATCTCTTGTCCTAAGAAAAGATAGCGGCACAAAGCCTCGCTTCCAAATTGCTTTGATCAACCGGTGCAGATAAATGGGCAAGGTGGTTGCTAAATGGCAAAGTGCAACCTTTGCAAAGGTGTGTTGTGGAATAGTGGCATGTAATTTTGAAATAGATAGGAGGTGTATATAAGCTGACTTTTGATATCTTTTTAAGAGATTCTTAATTTTAACATCTATCTGGAAGTAAGCAAAACTATTTAAAAAAATGAAAGGAGCACAAAAGATGAAATTGAAAAAAATTGTTCTTTTAGTCATGGAAATGCTTGCTATTAGCACACTAGGTATAGTTGGGCAGTCTCATTCGGCTAACCTCGGTCTACTTGTCAAAAATTCTTCTTCTTTGGATGTTGAAGAACAGGCAGCATACAACTTTGCTACCTCTCGTGGTTTTACAGTAACAAAAATTGATCCTGCGGCAATTCTCACAGATCCTAACATTCTAAACACGGTTAATGGTTTTTGGGCGGCAAACAATTCAGCCCCATCCGGTTTCAATGACCCGACTGTCAGTGCTTCCCTCAAATCTCAACTTGAGGGGGGGAAAGGTCTTTTGATTACCTGGTATGGCAACTATCTGGCACAATATCTGGGTTTGGGCACAGCATCTTTGGGTTCAAGCTGGAATCCGGTTGTCAGCGACCATGAATATTGGGTGGATAAGATTGACGACCACCCGATATTTGAAAATCTGACTCCGTGGGTCCCGCCTTCTGGACCACCAGATGATGATTCCAAATTGTTGTATTATGTTACACCCGGCTATATTTCTGTTGGAAAGATTCGGGTTAATTGGTCCATCCCCTATACAGATTATCACTTTGCCCGATTATGGACAAGCTATGGTTGGTGTGGGCAGTCATTTGACCCCGCCTTGCAACAACAGTATGGCATTACAGGCACATGTGAACGGAGCATACAAATCACACGCATCCGGGAGGCAACTGTTGGGAGTGGCTCGGTCGTTATGACCCCCTGCTCAATGGCAGGCGGTGACCACTGGCATTGGGGCGAGATGGGGTTTCAGATGTTGGAGAATATGCTTACGTATGTGTGTTCTGGTGGCCAGCCACCGCAGGGAAGTATTCTGGAAATCGCTTCGGTAACGCTCAACCAAGGAGAGAAAGTCGTCTCTGGCAAACTGACGGAAGTGCACATAGTGCTGAGAAATCGTGGAGGGATTTCTATACCAGCAAAGAATGTAAATGTCGCAGTATTTGCTCTCGATCGTTGTGACTATCCACCCGGTATACCGGCAGGCAATCCTTGGTGTGCTATTGATGATAGCAGAACATACTTGCATTCAGCACAGATTTTCGAGAACGTAGAAATGCCGGAAATCAGGCCTTGCGAAGTGAAAAGCCTGCCAACACTCGTAACGATTTTCTCTGGCGGTGGTTATGTAGACCAAGTGCTCGTGGTTATAAAATCTGTAGACGGAACCTGTCTCGCTGACATGATTGCCCCGCTGTCACAGCAACCACAGGATTGGTACGAACATGAGAGCGGTTGCTCATGGTTATCCCTATACAAGGATCAGACCATAGACATTGATCCGGCAGTCAACTGTTTCTGGGAGATATTCTCGCTCTTATCTTTCGGACCAACTAACCTCCTTAGAACTGGTGGCAATATATGTGGCTATTTGAAAGGACTAAGCGATATTTGGCCGCACCTTACAGTGGCTCTGAACTATGCTTCGCAAGGCGATGTTGATCGGGCTTTCGAAGAGGGCTGGATAGCAGCGCAGGCCGCATTCGACCTGACCATAGGAATAATGGGAAATGAAGCGCTTCAGATACTTCTGAGCCTCTGGTCAATCGTTGAGAATGAAATAAACAATAGGGGATGCATTGAGTATATCGAGGAATTGAAGCAACAATTCTGGCTGATGCTCCAAGGGGGTATTAAAGAACTCAGTTCTGTTGAGTGGCCACAGATTGAGCTTCCACCAATAGTCGTTCACGTGGGATCTCCAGTCGACGTGATCGTCCGGAACGAATTCGGCGACACTCTCCGGCTCGATTCGGAAGGAAACCTGTTTAACTCCATAGATTCAGCCTACGCTGTAAGAGCATTTGAAGATGACTACTTCGTACTGCCTAGTGGAGGTTCTTACAGTCTAACGGTTATTGCGCGGGACACGGGGTGGTGCCATATTGCGTTTATGCAGCCTTTTGCTGGCGGGCCCGTCTACTTGGTAGACTATGAACCGATTAGAATTGAAGACAATAGCATTGCAAGACTAGATGCCATCGACAACACAACGTCGGACTATACACTAGAAGTCGATAAGGACGGAGATGGCCAGTACGAGAGGAAGGTTACACCTGCTTCAATCACAATCATAGCAGGACCAGGATTTGCTTCCCTATCTGGGGTTATAGATGACGACGCAGGTTATGGTCTGCTTGGTATCAGTGTTGACATCTATGATTCACTGGCAATGCTATGGAAATCGGTCGTAACCGACGATTCTGGCTACTACCATATCGACAGCATTCCCAATGGGCACTACACAGCGACCGTTGTGACTCCGTTGGGCTATCAGGCTGACCAAGAGACAAAAGAGTTTACTGTCCACCATGTCCCGGTGAGGGTAGACTTTTCGCTTACCAAACTCGACATCACCCCTGGACCGCGTTCCCGGGCTTACTGGGCGCATCAGTTACACAAGGCACTCAAGAATAAACCAAAGGATTACACGGTCGATGATTTCTCCAACTTTGTGGGCCTGATAAACGTGCACTTCAACCAGAACCAGATCAACCCGGTTGATTTCTATTCTGTCCCACAACCGGCTGATCAGACTGATAGCTTGAAAATTCTGAAGAAGCTTCTGCACATGCGCAATATAGGAGAATGGGAACCATCACTGAAACGGCTCGCTAAGGCACAATTGATAGCTTTAATGCTCAATGTAGTATCCGGAAAAATCAGCCAGACAGAAGAAATCTCCGAAGATGGTCGAACGGTTAGTCAAGCAATAACCTACTGCGATCTGCTCGTAAATGATGAAATCGATTGCCCGGATGGTAGTCCGGGGCAGGGAAGCCCACTGTGTCGTTATATCCGCGCCGGCTTCATTCTTACGTTTGCAAATTTAGGGATCACTGTGCCTGGAGGTCTTATACCAGAAGATGTGACTGAGATCGCATACAAGATTCGCAATCAGGAGGACCTGCCTGAAGGATTTGGGCTTCATCAGAACTATCCCAACCCATTCAACCCCGATTGTGAAATCAGCTATACACTGCCTACAGATGCGGATGTCAGTCTCTCGATTTACAACTTATTGGGACAAAAGGTGAGAACCTTGGTTGATGAATATCAGCCTGCAGGGCACAAAATCGTTCACTGGGATGGCGCGGATGATAATGGCAACAAGGTGGCATCTGGAATCTACTTCTATCGGCTCAAGGCGGGAGATTATACCGAAACTAAGAAGATGATTTTGATGAAGTAGAGGGGGGTCTACGGTCGGGGTGGACACAGAGGTCCGCCCCGCCGTTAAAAACCGTGTTAGCAAGCTTTTGCGAACTTTGATAAGAGATGGCACCCCGCTTGGCGGGTAATATGGTTCGGGATACAATCCCGAATACCTCCGTATCTCTTAAAATCCCGAACCCTCTGGAGGACAGCCATAAAGGCTGTCCCTATGGTCAAGCGTCGGGATAACAATATCCCGACGCAACGATAAATATCAAGCAAGGACGACCACAAGGTCAGTTGGCTCAAATGAGGTTGTCACCACAAATTTCCCCCCTCTCCACCATAGTGGAGAGGAAAAAAGTGAGGTAAGTAGTGGTCGAGCTTGCTCGACCAGTTTGGTTTACGGTTCACAGCTTATGGGGGGCTAAAAAAGTGGAAAAGGATGGTCGGGCAAGGGTGCCCGAGCTACGAAAAGTGGAGGAGTTATATTCTCATAATATGACCACGTGCCCACATCGTTTGGCAAAGCAAGCTTTGCTACTACATATCTTGACATAAGAAGAAATTATGGTATCTTAAAAACAGGTAGCCAGAAAAAGACCAACAGATTGGATTTCGTTGATCCCTTCATCTGTTGGAAAATCACGGGGAGCAAATGAAAGATAATATGATCAAAGTCCTTATCATAGACGATGGAGAGGACCTTACCAATTACTGTCATCAGTGGGTCTCCAACGGGTTCGAATATGACCATATTAAAAGTGGCAAAAATCTTGCCCGGGACCTGAAGGGGAGGGATTACAACCTGATTCTTCTGGATAAAAACTTCAGCCGGGTGGAGCAATCAGAACTTCTGGGTCCAGCAGAGGATGTGGAAAATGAGGGTTTAAGAATCCTTACCGCCCTTAAAAGATTAAACCAGAACATTCCGGTGATCATGGTCACCGCTCATGCGGATTATGACTCGATGTCCTCGGCTTTACATCTGGGCGCTTTCGATTACGTGGAATGGGATGCTCTGGAGAGGGATTATCTCTTTTTGAAGCTGAAGATGGAAAGGGCGGTGGAATGGGAGAAAAGCACGCGCAAGGATCTGGTCGAAAAATATAATAACTGGGGGCTTATCGGGAAAAGTGAGGTTATGGTCAAGCTCTTTCAGCAGGTGGAGACGGTTCTTGCCTCCGATTCCACACTTTTGCTTCTGGGGGAGACTGGCACAGGCAAAGATCTGGTTGCCAAGATCATCCATTCTAACAGCAAAAGAGCTTCGAAACCCTTTATTTCGGTCAACTGTGCGGCCATTCCAGCCACTCTTCTGGAGGAGCAACTTTTCGGACATGAAAAGGGGACTTTCACAGATGCCAAGGAAAGAAAGGCGGGCAAGTTTGAGATAGCAAATGGGGGCATCATATTTTTAAATGAGATCGGCGAGCTTCCTAAAAAGCTTCAGCCAAAACTCTTAAAGGTGATCGAGGAAAAAAAGGTGGACCCCCTGGGTGCATCCAAGCCGATCCAAGTAGATGTCCGCATAATCTCAGCCACTAACAGGAACATTGAGAAGATGGTTCAGGAAGGAAATTTTCGCTCCGATTTATATTACCGCCTGAAAGTGCTGGAGATCAAATTCCCTCCCTTGAGAGAAAGAATGGAAGACCTGCCACTTCTAATAGATCACTTCATCCATCAAAAATCCAAACTTATGGATAAGGAGATTGCCGGGATCACCCGGGAGGCTTCGAATTATCTCTACCAGAAGAAATGGGAAGGGAACATCAGGGAGTTGGAAAACCTGATTGAGGGGGCAGTGAAAAAAGCTGACAGGTTGATCACCTTAAAAGATCTTCTGGAGGCAAAAAAAGTTCCTCGGGAAAAACTTTCCCCTCAAAAGACCTGTTCCAGAGAGATCCCGGACAAAGATTGTCCGGTGTTTAAAGATGCGGATATGAGCCAGATTGAGAAGGTGGCGATTTTAAATGCGCTGAGGGCTTATCAGGGACATGTTGAGCCTGCCAGCAAAGCTCTGGGCATTTCTAAAGCCACCATGTATAACAAGATAAATCAGTATGGACTTTCCCATCTGGTTAAACGATATGCTGAGCGAGGGAATGAAGGGTAAGGGAACCCATCGGCTTAAATTTCCCAGTTTTGTGCTGCCAACGTTTCCCCCAATCCCACCTCCTGCAAGAACTTTCTCACCGGAAGGGAAAGATATTTACGTTTCTTCAAGACTACCCCATAACCTAACTTGCCAAAATGCTCTGTAACCGGAATATATGAGAGGGATGGCTCTTCTGTAGCTTCAGTCACCAGCCCGGAGACAACGGAGATGCCCAGCCCGATCTTAACATATTCCTGAATGACCGTGGCTCCACCGGTTTCAATCACAAAATTATAACTCAGGTTGTTCTCTTTGAAGATGCCCTCTATCCTTTTGCGGATAGAATTTTGGCGCTCATACAATATCAATGGCTCCCGCACGATCTCTTTTAACCCGACACGTCGCCGTCCAGCCAACCGGTGATTGTGAGGCACACACAAAAACATATCGTATGACCACACCTCATAAAAGGAAAGATCCAGAAACTCATTCCAGGATGAGGTTATGCCAAAATCCACGTCCCCGGCAGAGACCATATCCAAAATCTCGGTGTCAAGTGGCTTGTTCAGAATGATCAGTCTGATTTCCGGGTTTTTCTTTTTGAAGTTGTCCACGATCTTGGGGAGCTTATATTGCATGATCCCGCGATAGGCGGCTATGCTGACGGTCCCTTCAGGAGAACCAGAAAGCTCCGCGAAATGAGTTTCTATGTTGTCCAGAGTTTGCAGGATAATGTCTACATAGGCCATAAGAATTTTTCCAGCAGGGGTCAAACAGATACCTCGCCCCATCCTTTCATACAGTTTGACTCCCAACTCTTCCTCTAACGCTTTTACCTGATGGCTCACCGCAGATTGCCCTATATTCAACACCTTTCCCGCCTTGGAAAAGCTTCTATGAATACCGGCCCAATAAAAACCACGTAGCGATTGCAGTTCCATAACTCCTCCAGAGATTTTATTGCTCTAACTTTATTGCAGTCTTCGAATTGAATTTGATTTGACCTTCCATATATGAATAATAGGGGATATATATGAATCATTATACGATTTTATGACAAAATAATATTTTGATTCATGGATGTCAAGCGATAATATATAAATAGGAACTGCAAATTAGGTGGCAAAAGAAAAACTTTAATCAATAAAAAGGAGTTGAAAATGTTTCAACCCATCATCTTCACCTTGAGAGCATCGGTGGTGCCATTTCAACTGCTTCGTCCATTGCCCACCATCTTTGCCAGCGTTCAGGGCGTTACCGGTGAGGGACGAACCTCTAAGATGCCTCCACCGGTGAGACAGGAGTTTGACTCACATTTGAACTGCATCTCTGAGATGATAATTCTCCTTTCGGAGATGAAAGCGCTTCCATCAGATGATCGCCGGAAGCTTTTGCAGACGATAGCGGAGGTGAAGGAAGCTAATTCAAGGGATTTATGCGAAAAGACCGGCTTTCTCAATCGAACTTTAGAAGAGATATGTGAGAGACGAAAGCCTGCCATAAAGGAGGAATGTCGGGCTCATCCCTCAGCATTTCGAGATATTTATCGAAACACCGTGAGGGTGAAAAAGCTCTGTTTGATCTTCGAAGATCAAATTAATGAAAGAATCACCAGCTTGAAAAACCTTCTTTGTGATCGGTGCTATTATGATGTGGAGACTAAATCGGAGAAATCTGTCAGGTCCGAGCAGGTGAAATCTGATTTTGTGATCTACGCTCCCACTCAGCATGCCGGGGACGTTTATTTTGATGGGATGCCCAAGGCGGGTATACCGCTTCTTTTGATGATCGATCTGGGTAAAAGAATTGAGGATTGCTCCATAGCTGATTTAAGACGGGTCTTCAGGCATCAACAGAACAACATCGATGTTCTATATTCTCCATTTCCGCCCATCCGCCTGTTCCAGAAGATCGACATAGCATACATCCAGAACCTGTACAAGCAAATTTAAGCTTTGCGCTATCGAGACAAACAAAACTACCAAAAAAGACAGCTTAAACCTGTGAGGGAGGACAAAGTTCCTCCCTTTTTGTATAAAGAGCAATCGGAGAAATTTATGGCGGAGGGTGCAGGATTCGAACCCGCAAGGCCTTACGGCCGGTGGATTTCAAGTCCACTGCCTTACCAGTTAGGACTAACCCTCCGCACTACAGCGTTCGACTGGGAAGGATCGCTCCTCGACTCAATAGTAATATCGAATCTTGTGGACCAAATGCAAGAAAAAAGTGAGAGAAAAAGACGGAGGATTGAGTAAAAAAGGCGATGTAGTGGTGGGGCGAGGTGCCCGACCTACGAAGAATGCTACTTTGTCCGCACCTTGAAAGCTTTATGCATTCCACCCTCAAAGGTAGGTGCGTTATGAAGTAAATAAATGGCATCGAATGAATGATCATCTGGAATTTTGAGAGTATTGAGCCAATTCCTCACAGTCCTTTCATCGCTGGTAGGGGAGGTTTCGTATATGCATAACCAGCATTTATCCACACCAGAATACTTTTTGGCACGTTTCTTGTTAATCTCCTTTTGAATTTGTTTACGCATTCGATTACTTCCATTAGTTATTGGACCACCCCATTGCAATTCGTACCCTTGATCAGGAAATTTTCGTTTTCCCCTATCCAACGTCCACTTTTGTTTTGCTTGCAGATTTCCGAAATACGCTGTAGCCACCTCAATCCCAAGAGAGTTTCCATCTAGCCTATAATATACAGTCTGGTTCATCCAAGTCGTTTCCATATCTCTCAAATTTGGCGTTCATCGACAATACGCGAATCAGTGTGTCACAAATAAATCTCTCGTGTAGTTTTTTTAGATCCTTTGCGGATTTCATATTAAGAGTTCACCGGTTCTTTAATTTCAGTTAATAAATTATACTGCGACCCTTCAGTCCCGTAGGCAGGGCTCCCAGCCCTGCAGAACAAGTTATCGAAGCTCCCATCCAGGACACCGTAACTTAATATCCAAAATCAAATGATTCTCCCTGGCTCCCATTTTCACCATAGTGTAAGGGGTTCTAAAAATGCCAAATCAAAAAAATTTTCACTTCTCTCTATTACAAAGAAATTTCATCAATTAAAAGTGGAGAACCCGATTTCGCTAAGTTCCCGGGGGAAAACGGCAACTTTAATGCGGTAGGGTTGATCAGTGGTGGGAAACTTCGGTTTTGGGTTTTCTGGATTCCTTGAAATCGTCTTTATATTTATTGATCAATCGGTGCAGTTCCACTCGATGCATTCTGGCTTCCTCTGCGGCTTTGGAGATGACGTGATGATGCTTGGATAGAATATGATTTAAAAAGGACCTTTCGATCTCCTCGATGGCTTTCTTCTTTAAAGCTTTTAACTCACCGTAATTTTGTGGAACCTTGATCTTGTAGTCAAAATCATTTCCTTCAAATATGACGGGTGGAAGATCCTTTTTGGTGATCCATTCTCCCTGAGCTAAGATAACAGCTCGCTCGATTATGTTCTCCAGCTCCCGGATGTTGCCCGGAAAGCTATAATGGTTCAGGATGTTCAACGCCTCCCGATCGATGCCCTTGATCTTCTTCCCATTCTTCTTGCCAAACTTAACCGCGAAGGATTCGGCCAAAGGTGCTATGTCCAGCCGTCTTTCCCTCAAAGGAGGAAGTTTTATGTTGATCACATTTATCCGATAAAACAAATCTTCCCTGAATTTATTTTCCTTCACCAAGGAGAGGAGATCTTTGTTGGTGGCGGCGATGATGCGAACATCCGACTTCTTAATTTTATTGGAACCCAAAGGCTCAAATTGTCGGGACTGGAGAAACCTTAGAATCTTCACCTGCAAGATCGGACTCATCTCTCCGATTTCATCCAAAAAGATGGTGCCCCCATTGGCCACATCGAATTTGCCCTGCTTTCTTTGCTCCGCTCCAGTGAAGGCGCCTTTCTCGTAGCCGAACAGCTCGCTTTCCAGAAGGGTTTCAGGTATGGCCGCACAATTGATGGGGACGAAGGGCTTCTTTGAGCGGTTACTGTTGAAGTGAATCGCCCGGGCTAAAAGCTCCTTTCCGGTTCCTGATTCTCCCTCAATTAAAACCGTAGCATCGGTGTCAGCCACATCTGCCACCGTCTTAAGCACCTCCACCATCTGTGGACTGTTTCCCAAAATCTCGTCGAATTTGAACCTTCCCCGAAGATCTTCAAGAAGCTTCTCCTGAGACTCCTTGAGCTCGGTGAAAAGCAGATTGTTCTCCAGAGCCACCCCCACCCTCTCGCCCAAGGAGGTGAGAAGTGCAGCATCATCCGGGGTGAAGAAGGAGTCCGCTTTGGCATCATCCAGATAAACCACCCCTAAGACTTTGTCTTTTACCTTTAAAGGAAAACAAAGGATGGAAACCATATTGGGGGAAGAATCCTCCCTCTCCTCATCCGGGTTGGAGACCAGAAGCTGAGAGATACAAATGGCGTTGCCGGTTTCTGCAGACTCCTCCATAATCTTCTCTATTAGATTCTCTTTGGGATGTTCAGCTTCCTTTTTCTCCTCGATTTTGGAATGCCCTGCATTATCAGCACCTTTGGCAAGGGCAAGTTTCTCATTTTTGCCTTGGTCAAATATCTTCAAAAAACAGCGTTCGCACGAGGTGATCTGAATGATCGAATCCACCACCTCCTCCAAAAGGACGTTCACATCCCTTTCAGAATAAATTATATCAGAAAGTTCATACAGGGTTTTGAATCTTCTTCTTTCGTCTTCCAGTTCCTTGGATTCAGATTTGAATCGTTGATATTCCTGGTTTAGCTTGAGGATATTCTCGCTTATGGAATTTTCCAAGGTGGCAGCTTTTCTCTCAATGTTATCCAGAAATGATAAGGATCCTTCGATCGCTTCGGCCACCTTTTTCGACAGATCAATTGAACTGAGCTGGATAAGGCTCTCCTTTAAACTAAGGAGATCTCTGAAGATAGATTTGAGATTACGAGAGCCGCTTAATTTTAGGGTCTGAACGCTTTCTTCAACTTTGTCTAAGGCGAATTTCGTTTTTCGCTTTTTCATAATTTTTAATATTAGCCCATTTCAAAAATTTGTCAACCATAAATTTGTTCCGGTATATATAAAAAGCTTAAGTTTTTATTTGGACAAAAAAAGCCGATAAATATATTTGATGGTTTCGTATGATAGTTGAGCATAATTTAAATCTTTTGCATCAACCCTTCAAAGTTTCAGGAGGCCATATGAAAAGGTTGCTGCCTTTTGTTTTTCTCCTCTTAGGGTTTTTGTTTTTTAGCATAAATATGATTCAGCTTGATCACGCTTGGGGAAAGGATAATAGGAGGAGTTTAAAGCTTTTCGAGGATCTACAGAAGATAATCATCTCCGTATCCAATTCGATTAAACCATCGGTGGTGCACATCGAGGTGGTGAAAAAGACTGGTCAGATAAAATATAAATCGTTGGCTTCCGGCTTGATCGTGGACAAGGACGGATTGATTCTCACCAATGAACATGTGGTGGACGATGCTAAAAGCATCACGGTAACCCTTCCCAGCAAGATCGAATATCCGGCAGAAATCATCGGGACGGATAAACAAACCGATCTGGCTCTGATAAAGATAGAGACGGACGAAGAACTTCTGGTGGCTAAACTGGGCAACTCGGAGGAGGTGGAGGTGGGGGAATGGGTGATTGCCGTAGGTAACCCCTATGGATTTGATCGAACCGTATCGTTCGGAATAGTCAGTGGCAAGGGGAGAGTGCTCCCCAATCTTCCTATCGAAAATCAATTGATCAATGATTTCATCCAGACCGATGCTGCCATCGATCCGGGTTCTTCTGGAGGGCCCCTGGTGAATCTCAGAGGGGAGGTGGTGGGAATAAACTCCATCGGATTTGGGAGAGGGCAGGGTTTTACCATTCCCATAAATACAGCCAACGAGGTGAAAGGAAAACTGTTAGCCAGCGGCACCATCCAGCGAGGGTGGATCGGCATAGCCATCCAGCCATTAAGCCGGGATTATGCCCGATATTTTAACCATCCTCAGCTAAAGGGTGTTCTGATCTCAGACATCATTCCCGGCTCTCCTGCGGAGAAGGCTGGGCTTTTGTCCGGCGATATAGTTACGGAATACAATGGTAAGAAAGTAGCTGCAGAAAAGGAGGAGGATTTAAACAAGTTTCGGGTCTTGGTGTCGCAGAGCGAGGTGGGAAAACCTGCCCGGCTGAAGATAATCCGTGGAGATGTGGACACCAACATCGTTGTCCAAATATCCGAACAGCCAAAGGTGAAGGCGGATGAATTTGAAACCCCATTGGGCTTCACCGTAAAGGAGATCACCGACGTTATATACCGCCAATATATGTTGGACGATAAGGAGGGGGTGATGGTCTCCTTTGTGGAGGTGGGAGGAGTTGCCAGCACCGCCCTTTTGGAGGAGGAGGATGTGATCAAAAAGGTGGAAGATTTCCAGATAAAAAGCTTAGATGACTTTAAGAAAAGCTTAGATCAGGTGAAGGATAAAAAACAGATAATGTTGACCGTGAAAAGAGGGAAAAATAAAAGATTCGTTTTGCTTCTGCCCGGACAAAAAAAGGAGCTACCAGAGCCGTAGAGGATTTTTCCTTTCAAATTTGTGGATTTTCTCCACCTTAGGTCCTGGAATCTTTCATAAAAAAGATCCTCAAAGATTT
>JAOZNS010000238.1 GCA_029933635.1 Candidatus Zixiibacteriota bacterium
AACAGCTACAATATAAAACTCATGGGAGATAATTTTTGAACGTGAGCCTGCCATCCTTTCTGAATCCCCATGTAAAACCGCACCAGCAAGCTGGTCCACTCCAAAGATATCCTTCCACGGATTTTTTTGTTGCCTTCTTTTTTGTTTTTTGCTATACTTGCCCTAACTTAAAAGGAGGGATAAGGATGCCGTTCTGGACAAAGTTCTGGGTGATTGTCCCACCCATCCTTCTTTTTCTCCTCACTTTAATATTCTATTTTGTAAGTGGAAGAAAAAGGGAGGAATAGATGAACCCAATCCTAATAGGATTTTTGGCTTATCTGATCCTGTTGATGATCAAGGGATCGCTGACCTTTAAGTATAACAAAACCATTGCTGATTTTGTTCTGGCGGGGAGAAGATTGAATGCCTGGCTGGTCTCCTTTAGCGAAAGAGCCTCTGGAGAAAGTGCCTGGCTTTTGATAGGCTTGCCAGGTTTAGCCTTGGCCTCAGGTTTCAATGCCATCTGGCCCGCCATCGGATGCGTCTCTGGAATACTATTCTCCTGGGTGTTTATCTCCAGGCGGCTCAGAACCCAGACGGAGATGCATAACGCCTTGACCCTGCCTGATCTTTTTGAAAATAAATTTGCGGATAACACCCACCTGCTACGAGTTGTCTCCACGGTGATCATAATTTTTTTCTTCACCATATATGTTTCTGCCCAGTTTTTAGCGGCGGGAAAGGTGCTCAACACCATCTTCGGGATAAGCAAGCTTGAGGGGATGATGGTCGGAGCTTTCATCATCGTGATCTACACCATCATGGGAGGATTTTTCGCCGTTGCCTGGACCGATCTTCTGCAGGGAGCCATCATGGTATTCACCTTGGTTTTGCTTCCCGTGGTGGGGTTGATCGAGCTGGGTGGTGTAGAAAAGCTGTCCTCGGCGATCAAAGATATCGATCCCAATCTGCTTCTCGTTGGTGGAGGGAAACAGGGGTTTCCCATGATTGCCTCGATTTTGGGCGGATTGGGAATTGGCTTAGGCTATATGGGACAGCCTCATCTGGTCACCAGATTCATGGCTATAAAGGATCCACAGAAGCTCAGGCAAGGAACCTTGATCGCCATTTCTTGGGCGCTTTTAGCCTTCTGGGGAGCCATGTTTATCGGAATAGTGGGAATGGCGCTTTTTGGAAATATGTTTGCCGATCAGGAAAGGATCATGCCTTACATGGCTAAGGCTTTGGTGCCAGCAGGGCTGGCGGGAGTGTTGATCTCTGGAGCCATCGCCGCCATGATGTCTACAGCCGACTCCCAGCTTCTGGTCAGCACCTCCGCCATCTCCAGGGACATATATCACCAGATGATGAAAAGGGATGCGCCGGAAAGACGGTTGGTCTTGATCAGTCGGGTGGCAACTTTGGTCATCGGCGTGATTGCATTTCTTCTGGCATTGAGCGCCGAATCTTTAGTCTACTGGTTGGTGCTTTACGCTTGGGCAGGCTTGGGAGCCAGCTTTGGTCCCGCGCTTTTGACCACCTTATGGTGGAGGAAGGTAACCAAACAGGGGGTCCTCTCCGGCATGATCGTGGGAACCGTCACCGTTTTGATCTGGTACAACGTGCCTGCGCTAAAAAACTTGGTGTATGAACTGATCCCCAGCTTTTTCCTCTCCCTTTTCTCCATAATTTGTGTGAGCCTGTTAACTCAAAAAAAGTAGCTCGGGCTGGCATATGCCTGCCCGACAATAAAAAATGTCGGGTGGGCCACCTTACGGCTCGCAACCCGACCTACAAATTTGACATTTAAATATCGGCTCTTTAATTACGAATTAGAAGCGTGGTAGAGTTGTGTCAAATATTGGAGGGTTTATATCACAGAATGTCCTGTCTGCAAAAAGGATATTCAAAATTTGCCAAAAAATCTTGACTTTAGTGAAAAATTATTAAATTACAATAAAAATAAGGCTTATCTTGGGTATCAAGGATCATTGAGATTGCTTCCCGTTTTTACTTTTTTCACATGGAGGAGGTGAAATAGGATGCGCAAAAAACTCATTTTGGTGGCAGTGTTAGTTGTGTCTTTGCTATCTTTCTGCCTGGTGTGGGCGGAGATGAAGCCAGCCACGGTGAAAAATCTACAAAACTGGTGTGTGGAGGTTGATGTCGAATCCTCACCTCAGGTTTATATCGGTGGGACCGTGTGGTTTTCAGCAGAGGTAACCAACTGTGGGGACACGCCGGGTATGGTCAATATCGATGGAACGGTGGAGGTGCCTGGTTACGATCCCTTCCCATTTTCTTTACCGCCGGTTTATTTAGGTGCTGGGGAAACGTTTACAAACTCGTGGGATTTTGAAGTTCCGTTTTTCATGCCCACCGGCACATATACATTATGTGTCACTGCAACCCTGGGTGATGCACAAGATAGCGATTGCACCAGCACCGAGGTTCTGCCTGAACCTTAAAAATTCTGCCACCTCTGAAAGGCAGCTACAGCTTGAAATTTCATGGGCAGGGGATAAATTCTCCTGCCCATTCTATTGGGCTAACCTTAACTTACCGATAAAATGATGGGAGTTGGTGCATAAGTGCAGAACAGGATGCAAGATCAGAAAATAAAAATCTGCTTTGCAATAATTCTTATTTTACCCACCCTGGCTCTCCTTCATATTCCAGCAAGTGGTTTTGAGCTTCTGGCCACCATGACGGGCGAGGCAGACAGTGATCAATTTGGGATCTCCGTTTCTTCTGCTGGAGATGTCAACCACGACGGCTTTGATGATATAATCGTTGGAGCAGATGCTAACGACGAAGCGGGGCTTTCCGCTGGAAAGGTCTACATATTCTTTGGTGGTCCCGACATGGACACTCTACCCGATGTTACCATTCTGGGTCGCCCGGGTGAGTTTTTTGGAGTGTGTGTATCCGGGGCCGGTGACATAAACAATGACGGCTTCGATGATGTAATAATAGGAGCTCATTTTAATTCAGACTTTGCCACTCGCGCTGGACGTGTGGCGGTCTATTTGGGCGGGGCTCCCATGGATACTGTTGCGGACTTGGTAATGTATGGAGAGAACGCCTTGGATTATTTCGGAATCTCAGTCTCCTCCGCGGGAGATGTCAATCATGATGGATTTGATGATATGATAGTCGGAGCTTACAAATACGATTCTCCCACCATGGAAAACGTGGGCAAAATCTACATCTATTTTGGAGGAGAGACCATAGATAGCATCCCAGATATAACCATTACCGGAACCAAAGATGGAGAAAGGTTTGGCTACTCGGTCTGTTGGGCTGGCGATGTGAACGCTGATCTATACGATGATGTTATGGTCGGGGCTTACAGCTATGATGAGGGGATGCAGATAAATCTGGGAAGAGCCTGCATATTCTTCGGTGGCTCTCCCATGGATACCATTCCTGATGTGGTAATGACCGGTGGATCTGATAATGAATATTTCGGTTGGTCGGTCTCGAATGCAGGTGACGTCAATCATGATAACTATGATGATGTGATTGCAGGAGCTTACGGGTATACTTATGGTGACACCGCCAATGCGGGAAAGATTTATCTATTTTTTGGGGGCTTGCCCATGGACAGCACCGCGGATTTCATTGCCGATGCTGGAAGAGCTCAGGCGGATTATTTTGGTTTTTGTGTCTCCGATGCAGAAGACGTAAATTCCGACGGTTTTGACGACTTTCTGGTGGGAGCCCATGGAGATGACGATGCAGGTTCGGACGCCGGAAAGGTGCACATCTTTTTCGGGGGAGCCTCGATTTCACCAGAAGCTGACACCGTTCTTCTGGGCGAAAATGCCGGCGACCAGTTCGGCTACTGTGTTGCTTTGGCGGGAGATCTCAATCAGGATGACTCCTCCGAGGTGATCATCGGTGCCTGGGGATGGAATGACGCTACTGGGAAAA
>JAOZNS010000239.1 GCA_029933635.1 Candidatus Zixiibacteriota bacterium
CCTGGCGCCTTCACCCTCTGTCGGGGAAAGATCCTGAAGATCTTCAAAGCTAAGGTCATTGGAGAAGCTTCTTTCACCGAAGGTTTCGGGGAGGTGACGGAATCGGAGGACAAAGAGAACCTTTGGGTAAGAACCAAGAAGGGAATTTTGAGCCTGCTTGAGGTTCAGCCAGAAGGAAAGCGAAAAATGACGGTGCAAGAATTCGTCAGAGGATACCGAATCAAACCGAATGAAAAATTGGGATAACTTTTCCTCGATCAAGGATAAACAAAAATCTTAACAGACAGTATAAGGATGTGACGGCTACTTCTGATTTTCGGTTATTCAAAATCAGATTTGCATATTTGCCTAAACAGAAGTTCACTTTTTTAAGAGTTAACATGGAAGACGATTTTAACAAAAGTCCAAAACCTAAAGGTAAATGGACCTTTTTAGCCCTATCCATCTTGAGCTTGGCGGTGCTTGTCACCTTTAGCTTATTTTTTTGGTATCTCGTTTCTCCTCGGATTAACGCCATGAGTCCCCTTTTAAGCCTGGGGTTGAAAATCGCTGGCTTGCTCTTTTTAGTTACCGTTTCGGGTGGGTTATTCTTGATCGTTTTGTCATCAGCTTTGGAGAAAGATTTTTTGTTTCCTCACGGAGAAAAGCAGGTCACCTTGAAGGTGCTTTTCCCCATCAATCTTTTTTTGGGAAGGTTATTTGGACTTTCCAAAGATCAGGTTAGAGAGTCATTTGTTCAGGTTAACAATTCCCTTTTCAAGGCAACCGAAAAGAGAATAAAAAATGATCGGTTGATGATTCTGTTACCTCATTGTTTGCAAAATTTTGATTGTCCTCACCGGATCGTTGGCAATTATAACAATTGTAAAAGATGCGGGGGATGTTTGATCGGTGATATTCTGAAGTTAAAAGATAAATATGATATTGAAATATCCATCGCCACGGGTGGAACCTTAGCCAGAAAAGTGATTGTGGAGAAAAAGCCCACCGTCATCGTAGCGGTTGCCTGTGAAAGAGATCTTTGTTCTGGCATTCAGGACGCTTATCCCATCCCAGTTTACGGGATTCTAAATGAAAGACCTTTTGGACCTTGCATAAACACTCGAGTGAATCTGAAAAGGTTAGACCAGGCGGTGCAATACATATTAGATGGAGACAGGGATGCAAAAGGATATAATCATCAACGCCTCTGAATATGAGACCCGGTTAGCCATACTGGAGGACCTAAAGTTAGTAGAGCTTCTGGTGGAACGTCCTGCATCCGAGAGGATGGTAGGCGATATCTACAAGGGAGTGGTGAAGACCGTTTTGCCTGGAATGCAGGCGGCTTTTATTGACATAGGACTGGAGAAGAGTGCCTTTCTTCATTTCTCAGATATAAAGGATTCTAAAAGACAGCTTGATCTTCTATATGAAGCCGAGTTTTTGGAGGAGGAGGAGGAGAAGAGAAAAACTAAGAGGTTGCCCGAAAGCATTCAGGAGATATTAAAGGAAGGGGAGGAGATTTTAGTTCAGGTGACCAAGGAACCTATAGGAACCAAAGGACCCAGGGTCACCACTCAGCTTTCTTTGGCTGGAAGATATGTGGTCTTGGTTCCCGGAGAAGATCATGTGGGGGTCTCTCGTAAGATTTACGATTGGACTGAGAAAAAAAGGCTGAAGAGATTGGCTTACGAGACCAAACCTGAAGGTTTCGGATGCATCGTCCGCACCGTTGCAGAGGGAAAACAGAAAAGGGAACTTAAATCTGATATAAAACATCTATCCAGACTCTGGAAAAAAATAGTGAAGCAGGCGGAGAAAAAAGACGCTCCCGCCCTGCTTTATAAGGACATAGGCTTGGTTTACAGCGTGTTAAGGGATATTCTGACCCCGGAAATCGAGAACGTGGTGGTTGATTCAAAAAAGGAATATAAGAAAATTCTTTCCTACCTGAAAACCGTCGCCAAACCTTTGCGTTCCAAGGTAAAGCTTTATGAGGGGGAAGTCCCGATTTTTGATGCCTATAACATCGAGCCAGAAATAGAGAAGATGTTGGATAGGAAGGTGTGGGTGAAGAAAGGAGCTTATTTTGTGATTGACCAGACCGAAGCCATGGTTACCATAGATGTAAACACCGGACGATACGTGGGGAAGACCACCCAAGAATCCACGGTCCTGAGGACCAACTTGGAGGCGGCCAGAGAAATCGCCCGCCAGATCAGATTACGTGACATTGGGGGCTTGATCATCGTTGATTTCATCGATATGGAGTCGGCTGAGAACCGGAAGAAGGTTTTTGAGGAGTTCAAAGCCTCGTTCAAAAATGACCGCTCTAAAAACAGCATACTGCCCATCTCAGAATTTGGATTGATCGAGATGACCCGAGAGAGGATTCGACCATCCATACTTCATACCTTAAGCGAGACCTGTCCCTGCTGTGGAGGAATTGGAAGGGTGATCTCCAAAGAGACCATGGCGATGAAAATCGACAGATGGTTCAAAAGGGCAAAGGTCAGCGCCACTTGTAAAAATTACAGGCTGATAGTTAACCCGGAGGTGGCAAAAATCCTAGGAGATGGAAAAGATAGTCGGATACGCAGGCTGAGCAGGGAGCTCAAATTTGATATAGAGCTGGTGCAAACTGAAGATATCCCCATGGATGAATTCAAGGTGGTGGATGTGGATCATGAAAAGGAGATTACAGACCTGTTCAGATCCAGAAGATAGTTTTGGCTTGACTTGCCTCGGTCTAAATATTAGTATGCTTAAAATAAGAGAATGATTCAACTCGTAGAGATATTGAAAACTCAACCGTAAGATAAAGGAGTAACTTTATGTATGCCATCTTGGAGTCAGGGGGCTTTCAATTTAGAGTGCAAGAGGGAGAGAAAATTAGGGTGCCCAAGCTGGAGACTCAGCCACAGGGAAGGATAGTCTTCCAGAAGGTTCTTTTTATCGGGGGAGATAGTCCTCGGATAGGAACCCCTTATCTGGAGAATGCCAAGGTCGAGGCTGAAGTTGTCGGTTGTGGAAAAGGAGAAAAGGTAACGGTTTTCAAGTTTAAAAGAAGGGTAAAATACAGAAGAAAAAAAGGGCACAGACAGGAATATACCGAGGTAAGGATAAAAAAGATTCTTCCTCCCCAAAAAGGTTAATAGGAACACATGCATAAATCAACCTTATCAAAAAACATGATTAAAAATATGCAGAGAATAACCGGCTTGCTCTTCATTTTGATAAGTTTATTCTTCTATCAGGTCTCCATGGCAAAAACTATTACCCAGATTGAGGTGGAAGGCAATCGAAGTGTACAAAAATCTTTGATTATCAACATGTCCGGACTAAAGGTAGGCTCTGAGATGAAGTCGGCTGATATTCAGGATGCCATTAAAAAAATTTATGCCATGCATCTTTTTTCAGACGTCCAAATTGAAGGGACCGAGTCTGAAGAGGGAATAAAACTTACCATCGTGGTCCAGGAGTATCCCCGACTCACAAAAGTTGAGATTTCCGGGAACAAAAGGATAAAAAGGGAAGAGTTAGAGGAGAAGATGAATATCATTCCTGGCAGGGTGATAACTCCGGCTGAGGTGAAAAGAGCAGTGGAGGAGATTAAATCGCTTTATAATGAAAAAGGGTATCTCTCCGCTCAGATTCAGTCAGAGTTGATAGAGGGGCAGACTCCGGGGGAGGTGATTCTGAAACTAAGAATCAACGAAGGGCCGAAGGTGAAAATAAAGAAAATTTATGTGGAGGGAAATAAAGCTTTCAAATCCTCCAAGATCAAAAAGCAGATGAAAAACAAAGAAGACCGATGGTGGAGAGGTGGAGAGTTCGATCCGGATCAGTATGAGGAGGATAAGGAGAAAATAATAGAGTTCTACAAGAA
>JAOZNS010000240.1 GCA_029933635.1 Candidatus Zixiibacteriota bacterium
TAAACTACCTTCCCCTCATTGTCAAGGACGAGGAGGTCATTTGACCTTATTTCAAGAGGACCATCTTCCTCGTCTGCTCAAAATCACCGGCTTGAAGGCGGCAGAAATAAACTCCGCTGGAGAGGGAACTTGCATCCCATATAATGGTCTGGTATCCAGCCTTCTTGTCTCCATCAACCAAACTTGCCACCCTATGGCCGAGGATGTTGTAAACTTGTAACCGAACTTGGCAATCCGTTGGCAAAACATATTTGATTTCTGTAGTGGAGTTGAAAGGATTCGGGTTATTCTGCATTAAGAAAAAGGATCTGGGCAATTCCACAAACCTTTCGGTTTCCGCCCCAACAGAGATCCCTCCTCTTACCAGCGCCGGATCCCCATAAAGATTGTAATCAAACATGTTTTGGTATTCATAAAAATGATCCCAACCAAAGTTATAGTGAACATAGGCCTTTGAGTTATAGAGGGCATCGCCGACCTTCTCAGGTCCACCTGGCCCATTGATCATGTAATGATTGAACTCATAGCATATAGACTCAGCCCCACCTGGTATTGAATCCCAATACGCTGTCACCGCAGCCCCCCGAGTAGCGCTCACTACACCAATGGAGGAACCCCAATTGGGTTTAGTCAAGAGATCTATACCCAGGTTGCCCTGAGCATTGGGTTCTGGATAGCCTACATTGCAGGAAATAGCAAAGACAATTGAGGGGTGGTCGTCATCCAAATTGGAGGAGGTGGCGATGAAACTGTAGTAATTTATCTGATCAGAACCATCTGTTTCTGGAATGCTGTCACCGTCGTCCCACTCCCACAGCAATCGAGCTGCAGCATTTGGAGCCCCATGGCCAGCCCAATTCACTACTGCATATTCACCGTTTCTCCAGTCGTTGGCAAAAGCCTCATAGCTCAGGGCAGGCCAAACATAAGTGGAAGGCACCAATCCCCCTTGTTCGCTATAGTGGCTTATCATCCAGCCGTTCATAAGTTCGGTCTCCATATGGTATAAACAACGGGCCCCATCAACCATCGGATAGCCACTGGAGTCTTGGTTTTCATAGAAGAGAATTGCACCGCCCTGGAGAGCTTGGTTCTTCCAGGTTGTGGTGTCCTGTTCAAAAGAGACAACTTTGTTGAGGGCATAGGTTATCAGGGTTATATCGCTTGTCGGGATCCGCCCTACATAGACCTCAGCCAAAAAGTCAGGGCTATCTTCGCCATATTCGCCAAGGAAGCCGTCGCCATCTGAATCCCAAGAAATACTATCCGGAAAGGATAAATCCGCATAGTAGCAGTCAGTGGGCACAGAGCCACCAGGGTTGGAAGGATCGGTTGGGTTGTGTTCGTGGTAATCTGGATTGGGATAGCAGTAGCGCATGGGAACAGTGGTGTAATCTCCAACTAAAAGCACATACTCAATGCCCCAGGGTCCGTAATAGGCCCTGAGGAAGTTGCGGATCTTTTCCGCAAGGTCGCCACCAGGTTGGCTGGTGATCTCAGTGTCCGTAGTGAGGACTACCATCACCTTATATCCCAGAGATCTCTTCCAGGTGATAAAGTCTGAAGAGGTAATGGCGCTCAATAGCTCACTTGTGGTGATGATCAGATAATCGTAGGTCTGCTCCCAACCCTTAGGCCTGCTCCCCTGTGGTTGATACAATGCCTTCATCCCCTCATAGTTGATAAATAGCCTCGCTGCCCGCTCATCGGCTACGGTGTCCCACTTGAGCTCCTCAACCCTCTCGGCTTCCCGACTACCCAGAGAAGGGCGGCTATAGTTTACGGTAATCTGCGCTGCTCGATAATGAATCAGCCTACCTGACTGGGGATAATAGCTAAATGGGTAGAAGGAAACCGCAGCATAGGCATACTTCCGTAGACTACCTAAGCCTTTAAGCCTTCCCCTTTCCGGAGGATAGACCTGATCTGATGAGTAAACCGTTTCCCTGCTCCTTTTCCACTCATCCTGTAGCCGGGCAACAAGCTGTGAGGATTGAAATGGATCTGCTAAAGGCATAATTGGTGGGCTGGGCATAATCCTATATATCCCAGGCAACTGCTCAGCACCGATGCCCCTGACCTCAACCGATTGCACCTGGGCACCAGGGGGCAAAGCAATCAAGAAGTTCTTGGCCGGAAGCAACGGCTTGCCTGGCTCCATCAGATACCCAAACCCCTCCATCTCTATCCTTTGCCCTCCAACCCCAGAGAGGATCCGGTACCTACCAGCATTGACCGTGAGGGTTAAATTTTCTGCCTTCAAACTGAAGGCTGTAAAGACTAAACTTATCCACAGAAGCGATCCTATGCCTATGGAAATAGATACCTTATGAAGCGTTTTCATTGTCTCCTCCCTCCCACTTTATATAGTTCAAGGCTTTATCCTCTCCGCCAGGATTACTACTTCAACAGGATCATCCTCCTTGCCTGCTCAAAATCACCGGCCCGAAGCCGGCAGAGATAGACGCCACTGGAGAATGAACTTGCATCCCACCTGACTGTTTTGTAGCCAGCCCTCTGCTCCCCATTAACCAGAGTGGCCACCTTCTGGCCCAGGATATTGTAGACCTCCAGGGTAACGGCCGTCCGGAGACCGCCGTCTGCCGACTGATAACGAGCTACAGGCAGCGAGTAACGAATACGGGTGATCGCATTGAAGGGATTGGGATAGTTTTGCATCAAGCTATAGGACCGAGGTAACTCCATCAGGTTTTCTGTTTCAATCCCTACAGCAACTCCCTCTCTCACCAAAGCTGGGTCGCCATAGAGGTTGTAGTCAAATATATTCCAATATTCCGGATAATGGTCAAACCCATAGTTCTGATTGCAGAAGAACTTAGAATCATAGAGGGCATCGCCTACCCGCTCAGGTCCACTGGGACCGTTGATCATATAATGATTAAATTCGTAGCATAGGGATTCGCCACCGCCTAGATTTGTGGGCCATCCTGAGGATCCCCATACTATCCGTGTAGCACTGACGACCCCGGCAGAGGCACCAAATGAAGGTTTGGTCAATAGATCAATCCCTAAGTTGCCCCAAGCATTGGGTTCCGGATAGCCTATTACACATGAGATAGAGAAAAATATGGATGGGTGATCATCGTCCAAGTTGGAGTAGATGCTTATGAAATTGGGCCAGGACATCTCATTGGGATCTTCGGTTTCCGGAACGCTGTCCCCATCATCCCATGACCAAACCTTACGGGCTGCACTGCTTGACCAACCGTGGGCACCCCAGTTCACTACCCCATATTGGCCGTTCCGCCAATCACTGGTAAATGCGGCCTCACTGAGGGCAGGCCAGGAATAGGCGGAATGTTCCAGACCTTCCTGCTCGCTGTAGTGGCTAACTGTCCACCCAGTCATAAGGTCGGTCTCCATTAGGTCCATACAACAGGCGCCATCGTATGCCTCCCGCCCGCTATGGTCCTCATTGGTAAGATACCAAAATGCCCCGGCATGCAAGGCGTGGTTCTTCCAGGAGCCTGTATCCTGCTCAAAGGTAACCAATTTATTGAGGGTATAGGTTATCCGAGCTGGGTCATTTGTAGGAATCCGACCTACATACACCTCTGCCAGGAGATCAGGGCTGTCTTGACCGTATTCACCGTAGAATCCGTCTCTATCCGAGTCCCAGGAGAGAGTGTCTGCATTGGATAGGTCTGCATAGTAATAATCGGTAGGTACATCACCAGCCCAAGGCCAGGCCGATGGGTCACCTGCTCCATTTGCATGATTATTAGAATCCGGATAGCAGTAGCGCATGGGAACAGTGGTGTAATCTCCGACTAAAAGCACATACTCAATGCCCCAGGGTCCGTAATAGGCCCTGAGGAAGTTGC
>JAOZNS010000241.1 GCA_029933635.1 Candidatus Zixiibacteriota bacterium
GGGAATCCACCTAAAGCCTTCGTTTTACAAAAACCCACTTTTTCAGCAACCTCTAAAACTTCCCTTGACAAGGATTCCTGAAGGTGCATATTATGGTTAGAGTTTATCACTTGAGAGCACATCCTGAATAGGTTTAATGTGATAAGTTGCACACCAAAGACTCTGTGGCTTAGGGAAACTTGAGATCACTGGTGGAAACATAGGTTTTGAGAATGGCGTTTGGATCTTCTGTTGTTGGTCCACCAGGGCAGCAGGAGGTTTGAACGCCATTTGGTTTTAGGAGGAAGAGATGAGAAAAATGAGAGTTAGTTTGGTAGTGGCAATGGTAGTTTTGTTTGGGTTTGGCCTGCAATTAGCCATTGCTCAAACTGAGGTAAGCGGGAATATAATCCACGACAAGACCTGGACAGTTGAAGGCAGCCCTTATATAGTGGTAGGATCGATCATACTGTATCCCGAGATAACTCTTACTATTGAACCGGGGGTAAACATAAAATTCAATGATAGTCTTCATTTGGCGATTTATGGAGAGTTAATAGCAAGGGGGACGGTCACAGATAGCATTATCTTTACTTCTAACAATGCCACACCACAACCAGGGGACTGGGATTATATAGACTTCCAAGATGCCAGTGTTGATGCGGTTTTAGATTCAGATGGCAATTATGTAAGCGGTTGTGTTCTTGAATATTGCAGGATTGAGTATGGAACGGGTATAGGGTGCTATAATGCTTCGCCTTTTATAAGTCATAGCACCATAACTGGAAATTCCGCCCGTGGCCGGGGGAGTGCTATCTACTGCGATTGTCAGTCATCTCCCATCATTAGCAACAACACCATAACCGGAAATTCCTCTCCCTGGGGTGGTGGTGGTATTTCTTGCGGGGGTTCTTCACATCCGACTATTAGCAAGAACACAATAATTGGAAATTCCACGGGCAAAGGTGGGGGCATTTACTGTTATCGTTCCTACCCCATTATCACGGGCAATACCATTATGGGGAATTCCGCTTATGATGGCGATGGTGGTGGTATTTATTGTTACGATTGCTTTTTCATTATTACCGGCAACACCATAACGGGGAATTTTGGTGGTGGTATTTACTGCTGCCAGCAACAGTTATCACCAACTATTTCACACAATGTCATAACCGGAAATTCCTCTCCCCATAATGGTGGTGGTATTTATTGCAATGATCATTCATCCCCTACTATTAGCAACAATACCATAACTGGGAATTACTCAAGGGATGATGGCGGGGGGATTTGCTGCGATACCTCCTCATCTCCCATCATTAGCAACAACACCATAACCGGAAATTCGGCTGGTGACCATGGCGGTGGTATTCACTGCTGCAATTCCTCTCCCACCATTACTGGCAATACGATAACAGGGAATTCGGCCAATGGCAAGGGCAACGGCATTTATTGCCGGCGTGAATCAAACCCTACTATAAACTACAACAACCTTGTAAACGGGGATCAATATGAAGTTTGTCTCGATAATGTGAGTGATGATATTGATGCCACTAATAATTGGTGGGGAACAACCAATATAGACTCAATTGATGCGAAAATTTGGGATTATTATGATAATATGGCCCTAGGCAAAGTCCTATATAATCCTTTTCTTACTGCTCCATATGAGGGTATCGGAGAGGGCACCAATGACCTCATACCTATTGGATTCTTCCTTTCCCAAAATTATCCTAATCCCTTTAATCCGGTGACAGAGATTAGGTATACTTTGCCAAGGGATTGTCAGGTCAGGCTGGAGGTTTATAGCATTCTTGGGCAAAGGGTAGCTATGCTGGTGGAAGGTAAGCAAACGGCGGGATATAAGTCGGTCAGGTGGGATGCAAGTGGGATGGCGTCAGGTATCTACTTCTACAGGTTGCAAGCAGGAGAGTTTGTGGAGACGAGAAAGATGGTGGTAATAAAGTGATGCCCGAATTTCCATTAACTTAACCGACAAATATACTGGCTCGAAGGATAAAGGGTCTTCAAGAAAGGCGTTTGGATTCTTCCCCGTTGCTGGTCTGAACCTCAGGGTAAGGGGAGAGGTGGGCGCCATTTTGGGGAGAGCGAAATGGATAAAGACATCTTTGAGTGGTGGATGAGAGCGGGCGAGATAGTGATAGAGTATTGGAAACCATATCTACGAGGAGACACAACGGAAACCCCATTTTGTACCACGACCGAGATACTCACGAATTTGATAGAGTTTTGGAAACCTTTAGAACTAGACGAAGAGAAATTGGGCATAAGGCTTGTCTATGGGATAATAACTCTTGAGAGGATGAGGACGACGCTTATGAGCACAGATCAGGATCTGTTAAACAGTGTTTGTAAGCGGTTTATGCATATGACAGCGGAGGGAAAAAAGGCTCATCACTTGAAAGGACAATGGACAGGGGAGGAAAAAGTGCTTTTTTTCGTATTGAATAATTACTTCAATCTTGTAGAGGGGGTGGTGCTTCTTTTTATATTCTTAAATGAAACTAGTCTCCGAGCAATTCTTTGGGGAGATGAGAGAGCCCAGGCAGATCTGTTAAACAACCTATATAGATTTAATAGCCCAGTCACTGGAAATGTTGAAGTTTCTTTTCTTAAATATTTTGAGCAGGAGGCTAGGGTAAAACAGCATCTCTGGAAACTCCCAGAAGGGGTAATAACACCTGGCAATGTTATGCTTGCCTCCAAGAAGGCTCTGAAGGCAATTTACGGATACAATGTGGAACGTAATAAACCGAAATTTCTGGATGACTCTTTTGATGGATGGTATAAGTGGCTTTGCAAAAGGGCGAAAGATAGAGTGGATGAATATCTGGAGAAGGTAAGGGATGACTATTATAATCTTTAGCGTTGCGATATTGAGATAAGCTATTATTTTTTAGTTAATTGGGGAATATTCCCTTTACTTTTTGGTTGAAATTAGTATCTTCTCCTGTAATCAGAGACAGATTCAGCCAAAGAGGAGGGAATAATGTGCTTGGCGATTCCCCAGAGACATAAAGAGATTCTTTTGCATATCTCTTCCTTTTTCAAATATGGCAGAGATAATTACCTCCCGAGATTTGTTTTAGCATTTGTTCTTTGCATTGGGAAGCTATCCATGCGCAAACTTGGTCAGGAAGTATTGACCGAACAGCGCAACAAAGCTAATGTGAATAGGACATTCAACAATCCAGAATTTGATACCCATCAGGCTTACTGGAGGTTCTTTGAGCTATTCTTCCGACAGCAGATACTTTCCTTCCCGGTTCAATGGCTGGTTATCTTTGATACTACTACCAAGAAGACCCAGAGAAGGTGGCATCGTCGCAAACGCAATAGGGGCAGAGGAGGAAAACGGCGCCTGCGTAACCGCAATGGTAACACTATCAAGTATAAGCACAGGGGCAAGAGAGGTAAGGGAAGTCAAACCCATCTTTGGGTCCTGGGGCTGCTCATCACTGAAAGCGGGACCCGCATTCCCTTGCCCCGGCGTAGCTATTATACCAAAGCCTATGCCAAAAGGCATGGCCTCAAATACCGTAGCCAAGTTGACCTAGTAGTGGAAATGCTCTCTGAGTTCCGTGTCCCTGAAAACGTTGAGCTCATAGTCTTAGCCGATAGTTTCTTTGAGGGCAAGAAGCTTGACCAACTCTGTAGCAAGCGTCATTTCACTTATGTGACAGCAGTGGATCACCACCGCTGTTTAGCTGATGAGAAGGGCACCAGCAACGGTCAGCATATTGTTGCTTTGTTAGAGTCGCTTCCCTCCAAAGCTCTTCAGGAAATAACCTTGGACAGGGGAAGTGAGCAGTATAGCTCTTTCCGCAGAGGCCCAGGGC
>JAOZNS010000242.1 GCA_029933635.1 Candidatus Zixiibacteriota bacterium
GGAAAGATAAGTTGCTTCGGACAGGGGAACCACACTTAGATAAATTTGCCTCTGACGATCGAATTGATAGTATAACCACAAAAGTGAATCGAAGCCTATCTCATCGTCATCGGGCGAATCGAAGGGGATGTCCCAGTCGAAAAAAAGTCCTAAATATAAATTGTCTACCGGATAAGCGTTGTTGTTCTTTATTGTATATTGCAGTATCAAATAATCATCGTTGGTCGGATCAGCATAGGCAAAGCTTCTTTGGGATATCTCCAGACCCAGGGGATTTTGGGCGCTTCGGTCTGAAAATTTGCAGAATCCGTCCTGATCCGATATGAGGCCCGGCGTTTGAATCTTAAGTTCTCCCCCTGCAAGCACCTCAAAATCCTTTTGGGGGATCTTCCCATCCTCTCCCCTGGCTCCATCTGAGACCTGTTCAGGGCTTCTTCCTATCAGAAGTGCCGCCTCATAAAGAGAGTTTTCGCCATCGCGGGGATATATCCAGCCCTTTCCCCCCAAGGGATTAAAAGACCCATCTGCCAGACCATATTGACCAAAATTTGAAAGGGTGAAGATAAAGTTTCCTATATCGTGATCTCCTGTTGAGAAAGCAGGAAGGGAGCCAACGGTAATTGAGAAATTCAATTCGCAATGGTATTCAGGATTTTGTCCCACTATCCTAAGAGTGAATTCTATCTTTCTTCCCGGTTGCATGTTTTGATCAAAGTTCACCTCGAATGGGTTCTCCCTGTTGGAAGCCCTTTCATCCTTAAGCAACTCATCTAAGTAGAAGCTATCAGAACCTATCTGAACCAGTGAATCCGGACAAGATAGAAAAGCAGAAACCCCCTTCAGATCCTCTCCGCTGTTGGTCAGCTCAACCACCAGCTCAATCCGGTCGCCCGGCTGGGAAAAGCCTTCCCCTTTGACGTAGAAATCGGCAAGATACAGATTGGGTCTGTCGGGCTGAGGCAAAATCTCCAGGGCCCTTTTGATATTTATCAAGCCCCAACCGTAATTGTTATCCTCCCCCGGAGGACCTAAATCGGTGCATGATTCCAGAAGAGCTTTTTTGATCTGTTCAACCGTGGCCTCAGGATTATATTGTCTCAGGATTGCCACCGCACCCGCCACGAAAGGAGCTGACATGGAGGTTCCGCTCATCAGACGATATTCTCCATTTTTGTAACAGGAATAAATCTTCACCCCAGGAGCACAGACCTCTGGCTTTATGGTCTGGTTATCACAGCCGGAGGGACCCCGTGAGCTGAACGTGGCCACCGGAAAGCCAAAGCTTAAAGCATCCACCGCACCCACGGAGAAGGAGTTTGTGGGGGAGGAGATGCGGTCCGCCGGCGTCCTCACAGAAGCAAAATCTGGACCTTCGTTTCCAGCTGCAAAGATAACCACCACTCCGGCACCCTCCACATTGTCTATCGCGTTCCAGAAGGTCTGATCACAGGCTGGCTTGTATCCCGGAGGAATTCCCCAGGAATTGTTGATCACGTCCGGGACGTCTTCCACTGTTTCGGGATTCCCATCCGGGTCGGTGGCCCATTGAAAAGCCGAAAGTATATCTGCTATGGTCTGAGAGATGGTGGCACCCTGATCTATCACCGATGCGGCGATCCAGTTGGCTCCAAATGCCACTCCGATGGTGTCGGAGTCGGAAATTCCCACCATGATTCCCATGGTGTGGGTTCCATGACCTTTATCATCTTTCGGAAAATCTGATCCAAATGGATCAAACCAAGAGGCTGAGGCTGAACCACCGTTGTTGCCCCGCCAGTTGGAAAAAAGAGCTGGATGATCACCATCCACTCCTGTATCGAAATTGCATACCAATCGCCCTTCACCGGTATATCCCATCTCCCATGCTTGCCGAACGCCAATTGCAGAAAGAATTCTTTCCCTCTCTGCCAGGTTTCCCGCAGACCTCTCCACAGAGGCCGGATCAACCAGACTGACAGGATAGTTCTCATAAACCGTCTCCACATCCGGACGCAAGGCAATTTTCTCTATCTCCTCTCTGGTGGCGGTGACCATAATCGCATTGGTTATCCAGAAGGTTTTAAATCTCTTTACGCATCCCTCAAGGGTTTTCAGGTTCAGATAATCAATTATCTCTGATTGAGAGCTTTCTGCTTTAGCTTTTAGCGATCTTATTGTCATCCGGTGTCTGACTCTCCTGGTGGCTTTTTGCAGATTGAGCTTAAAGTTCAATTGTCGGGTATCTGCCTGTTCTTTCATCACCACAAGACAGGAGAGGAATTCATCTGTTTTCAGTCGATTCAGTTTCGATAGAAAATCCGGGTTGATTTCGCCCCCAAAGCCAAGAAAGGTTCGAAAGAAAAAAAAGAGAAGCAGAAAGAAGAAGGCTATTTTTTTCAACCGGCCGGGCATTATTACTCCTTAGCAGGTGTTCATTTCTCTTTAAGAGCAAAGCTTTTGCCGCTAAAAAGCTGGCTGGCTGGAACCAAAGTTTTTCGAGAGTTTTGTAAAGGCTGGATAAAGGACGGGGTGATAATGAATTGGTTTACAGAGACTTACCCAAGGAATCGAACTGGTTGATTTTTGGGCAGCAACAACCTACCTCAAAAATTTCTTCCTGCGTCTGTAAAATAATTACATATTATCTGCAAGTTGATTCACGTTTTCTTTGGACAGGAGGTCGGATATGTCTTGTCGGGGATGAGAGGTTTTGGTTCTTACCTCACCCCCTTCAGTCCCCCTCTCCATTTCATGGAGAGGGGGATACAGATCATTTGACTCAAATGACGGGAGAGGTCTTTAAAGAAGCTTAAGTTTGTGGGTTCGGTATGTTTGAAGGACTATCGGACATCGACTCTGTCCGAAACCCTCAAATGGGGGATTTCGGACCTACGAATGCTGAAGCCTTACCCTCCAGATCTGGATGATCTTGATGTGACAAGGAGAAGGAAAGTAATTATTCCGATAAGCAACACCACAGATCCGAAACTAAATGTGATGCGCAATCCAAACTTTTGCGCAACCACTCCAATGCAAAGGCCGGCCAGAACCTCTCCACCTGATCCCACCAGACTCTGGAAGGAAAGCAGGGTAGCCCTTTGTGGCGAGGGGATCTGTTTGTTGTATAAATCCAAGAAGATAGGTTCCTTGAAGCCTACAATGGATTGAAGAAGGATGAAGAATGTTATCGCTAACACAGGCGAGAGGACCAACGCAACGAGCAAAAGACACACAGCAAATAGAAATTCCAAGATCATCAAGGAGAGAATTTCAGAAACGAACTTTTGGAGCAATTCGGTCACCTGGTCTATGAGGAGAATGGTAAAAAGGGAGGCTGTTGCCAGAATCCAGCCGAAATACTGAGAGGAAATCGATAAATTCTCATGAAAATGAACCTGCCAGAATTGGGAGATGGTCTCAAAAGAAAATGCGGAGAAGAGGGAAAGAAATACCAGGGCAAGGACCAACTTTTGCGCCTTCAGAACTTTCAAACTTTCTTCGATGGTTTCTGAGAGTTTGGAAAAGATTTTGTCTGAAGCCGTCTTAGAAGATAAATGTTCCTCTTCCATCTGATGAATTAACAAAACACAAAGAAGAAAAAACACAAAGGAAAATGGGATCCATATCAGTTTGACGTTCAGTGAAGCCAGATATCCTCCCAGGATCAATCCGGAAAGATTTCCTGCCGTTTTAAATTTTGTTCCCTGAGCAAAGGCAGATTTTATTCTCTCTTCTTTACCCTCATGCTTTAATGAATCGACCAGCCATGCTTCTAAAGCTCCGGACCTGAGCGTCTCTCCCAGACCACCCAAAATCTCCGCCATAATGAATCCTACCAGAAAGGGGAA
>JAOZNS010000243.1 GCA_029933635.1 Candidatus Zixiibacteriota bacterium
CGAAGAGACGACCACACCCTGAAGCCTTTTTTCCTCCGGTGGTTTTGTGGCTAATCCCTTAAGCACCTCAGTTGTTGTCTCTAAGATCTGGTCCACCTTCTCAGGGGAGTCGGTGACGATGGAAATATTTAATGTGGAGAATTCCTTTTGAGTTGCCAGCTCAGCCGAAACATGAGTGGCTAAAGGAAAAGCTCCCTTGGTCAGAGCTTGAGCTAGAGGGGAAATTTCTTCTGAGTTTAAAATCTCTGTTAAAAGATCAAAAGCATAATAATCAGGATGGTCATATCGGGGAGCGTTTAGACACAGATTCACATAAGTATTTTGAGCGTTCGCCTGCTTATATCTCACCTCCCGACCGGTTGGTGGAATGAACTGAATCTCTGCCAGAGGAGGAAGTGGTCGTTGGGGGATTTTTCCATAGTATTTCTCAATTAACTCTTTCATTTTCGGCTTCTCAAAATCACCGATGACTAAAAGAATCATATTGTTTGGCTCATAATAAGTATGATAGTAATCAAGTATCTGTTCCTTGGTCAGCGAGGAGATGACCTCCTCTCTGCCCAACACCGGTCTGACGTAGGGGGTGCCCTGGTAGGCTGTGGAGTCGAAAAACTTCTCCACCTGATAGTCGATATTATCCTCATTCTTTTTTATCTCCTCAATCACCACCTCTCTTTCTTTTGCCAACTCGCTATCCGGAAAGATGGAACCAAATAGCATGTCCGATTGAACGGAAAGCCCGGTCTCGATGAACTCGCTTGGCATTAAAACCATATAACAGGTAACCTCCTTGCTGGTAAAGGCGTTGATGTATCCCCCTTTAGCTTTTATGCCTTCAGTGATGTCTTCTCTGCTTCTGCTTTTGGTGCCATCAAACAGAAGATGTTCCAAAAAATGGGTCACCCCATTGTTGTCATCCGTCTCATACTTACTGCCCGCATTCACATAAACCATGCAGGCGATCATGGGGTTGGCATGTTTTTCCACCAAAATCACCTGCATCCCGTTGGGAAGAGAATACTCCGTAGTTGGGCTTTCCAGCTTTTGACCACGGGCCATAAGGGGGTATAAAAAGAGAGTTGATAATAAAAGGATCGTTCCAAATCTGGCATTCATATTTTCCTCCTCAAAAAATTAAGTTGGTGGCAACAAGCCCCATAATTTATCCAGCAGATTTAGATTTTTTGTAAATTCTCCCCTCCAGAAAAATGAGGGATAGGTGTCTATCCTTAGAGAAAGAAGAAACCTCACAGGAGCAAGACCCAAAACGCCAGATACGACTCACGCAAGAAGATATAAAAGAACGGATCAAAGAAGTCAAGAGGAATTTACCTGTTGGGGCAATGCAAATCAAAAATGTCAGATTTTTCGCAGGATCCATAGGAGGATTTGCAAGTCTAAAATTTTTGTGATTTATGGTTGTAGGTTCATGCTTACTCAGATAAAACAGCTTGTAAACTGGATACTTTATGCCTGAGACCCACCTCAAAACTTGAAAAAATGATTGACAAGTCCCCGATTTTTCGTAGATTTAAACGAAATTAAGCACATTGGTAGCTTTGAGGTTGCCTGGTCAATGTTAAACAGAAACGTTCTGGTGCTCAATCAAAACTATGAGCCGCTCTCCGTGTGCTCTGTAAAAAGAGCGGTGATTTTGATCTATCTGGGCAAGGCGGAGATCATTGAAAAATATGACGGGCAGATGATCCGTTCAGTATCCGTGTCCATCCCGTTGCCCAGCGTGGTAAGGCTTGGCTTCTACATCCAGGTCCCTCATAAAAGAATCCTTCTCACCCGGAAGAACATCATTCAAAGGGATGGACACAGATGTCAATATTGTGGGAAAACCCAGGGGCCGATGACCGTGGATCATGTGATTCCCAAAATCTACGGGGGTAAAGACAGCTGGGAGAATTTAGTTTGTGCCTGCATAAAATGTAACAACATCAAGGGGAATCGAACGCCGGAGCAGGCGGGATTTAAGCTTTTGCGCCAGCCGAGACGACCAACCCAGATCAATTTTATTCAGCAATTTGTGGGAATCTCTGATAATAGATGGAGACAATATCTGTTTCTGGACTGATTAAGGTAAAGGTGAATGTGGAAGGATAAACCAGAAACATTGAGAATTTAGAGGTTTATCAGAAATTATGTGAGTTACACCTTGAGTTGAATAAGATATCGTTAAAATTTCCCAAATAAAACGGTCATCGAATTCTGTCGACGGGAATAATCACCATTGAAGGGAAATCAAGACCTAACACCTTTCATCTTACACCTTAAACTTTTGATTTTGAACTGAAGGGAGCAAGATGGCAAAAGAGGTGGTCTTAAGTGGGATGCAACCCACCGGAAAACTGCATCTGGGCAATCTGGAGGGTGCATTAAGACACTGGGTTCAACTTCAGAACGATTATGAGATGTATTGCTGCATCGTGGACTGGCATGCCTTAACCTCTGATTTCGATCACACCTCCGACCTTTCTGATAGAATAATAGAGGTGGCCATAGATTATCTATCAGCAGGACTTGATCCGGAGAAGTGCGCCATCTTCGTTCAGTCGCAGGTCAAGGAGCATGCGGAGCTTCATCTTCTTTTTTCCATGATCGTTCCCACGCCCTGGCTGGAAAGGGTGCCCTCCTATAAAGAGAAAAGCGTGGAGCTGGGTTTGGATAGTTATGGCTTTTTGGGTTATCCTCTGCTTCAGGCGGCTGATATTTTGATCTACAAGGCAAACTGGGTGCCTGTGGGAAAGGATCAACTTCCTCATATCGAGCTTACCCGTGAAGTGGCAAGAAGGTTCAACAGCCTGTATGGAGAGGTCTTTCCTGAGCCTCAAGCCAAATTGAGCCAGTTCTCCGGCATCTTGGGCATAGATAACAGAAAGATGAGCAAATCATACAACAATGAAATATGTATGGGAGAATCCGAGGAGTCCACCGCCAAGAAGATTTCAATAATGTATACCGATCCCACCAAGATACATCTTGGTGATCCCGGACATCCAGATCAATGTCCGGTATATCTTCTTCACAAAGTCTATAACTCCGATCACGAAACCATTCATAAAAATTGCTTTTCAGGAAAATTGGGATGCGTGGAGTGCAAAAGGATATGTGCGGAGGCAACCAACAAAGCCTTAAAGCCGATTCGCCAGAGGCGGGCGGAGCTGGAAAAGAACCTGCCTTACGTGAAAAATGTATTAACATCTGGAGCAGAAAGAGCCAGAGCCAGAGCACAAAAGACCATGGAAGATGTTAGAAGGGCAATGAAGTTGTGGTAGGATGTTAAAGTCCTGGCAATCGGACTTCGTTTACTTATAGTTATACGCCATGCCTGCGAAAAATCTTAATGACCACAAGGGGTATTCAATAGAATATGGACATAGTAACTTCTAAAAACGGTGTTTCAATAAGATTGACAGAGGAGAGATGGATTCATATTACAGAAGAGCATTCAGAGATGGCAGGTTATTATTTTGAAGTGCTTGAAACGGTGGAGGAGCCAGAAGCAATTTATGAGGGTAAAATAGGGGAGTGTATAGCAGTGAGAGAAATAGAGAAAGGCAATATATTGCAGTAGTGTATAGAGAATTAAGTAAAGAAGATGGATTTGTAATTACCGCTTTCTTAACGAGACGGAGGAAACAACTTGAAAGGAGGCGAAAGATATGGGAACGATAGAGGTAAAAAGTATGTTGACCCTTGTGCCAGAGCTGTTGAAAGTGCCATATTCAAGAATTTGGACATCCTATGATAAAGAAGCTGACGTTTTATACATCAACTTCAAGAAACCAAGTCATGCTGATGATTCTGAACTTACAA
>JAOZNS010000047.1:0-5075 GCA_029933635.1 Candidatus Zixiibacteriota bacterium
GGCACGGATGGCGTCGGCGTTCCACAAAGTGGAGGAGAACCTGGACGCGCTGCGTTCCGCAGCATCACTGGCTCGCCGTTTGTATCATCATAAAAAGTCCCTGGAGTGGTTTACTTCGCTTGTGAATTTGCTGGAGAAAAGGGGAGAGGATCTTGAAAATATCAAAGCAAAAGTTCGTGACTTTGATACGCAGGATTTTTTGGATCTGCAAGTCTGGTCTAATCTTGCATGGATAGATCCGATTTTCAAAAAGGATGGTTTAGTCTCTTATTTGTTAAAAAAAGATCGGAATTTCACCGAGGAGGAGAAAAAAAAACTGATCCTCAAGCAGAAGGAGATTTTAGGAAAGATTCTTCCCAAATATAAAGAGCTTCAGGACAGAGGTCAGATTGAGATAAGCTTCTCACCTTATTTTCATCCCATCATGCCTTTGCTCTGTGACACTAAGGTAGCCCAATTTGCCCTTCCCCAAATTCAACTGCCTCAGGAAAGATTCGTTCATCCCGAAGACACAGAGGCTCAGCTCAAAGAAGGTTTGAGATTGTATGAGAGAACCTTCGGACGAAAGCCAAAAGGTTTGTGGCCTCCGGAGGGGAGCGTGAGCGAGCGGATCATTCCACTGATAGCAAAATTCGATATTAAATGGATAGCCACCGATGAAGAGATATTATTTTTAAGTCTTAAAACGGAAAAACAGAAAGGGGAGAGCCGTGCCCCTAAAGATGCCTCTTTTTATAGACCTTATAAGATAGCGGTGGAGAATAAGGAAGTTTTTATCCTATTTCGGGATCATGTCCTCTCTGATCTGATAGGGTTTGCATACTCCAGCTGGGATGCAGAAGAGGCGGCTCTCGATTTTGTTCAAAGATTACACAGAATAAGAAAAAGCATTCCCGAGGAAGCTGTATCTAACTCGATTGCAACTATAGTCCTCGATGGCGAGAATTGCTGGGAATATTACAAAAATGACGGACATGACTTTTTGTCTGCACTTTACTCTCATCTTTCGGAAGACGAACTGCTTTCCACCACGACCATAAGCGACTTTATTCAAAGATCGAATCGCCCTCAAAAGCTTACCCATCTTTTCCCCGGTTCTTGGATAAATCATAACTTCAGAATCTGGATCGGGCATCCGGAGGATAACTTGGCTTGGGATCTTTTGAAAAGGACCCGGGATGCTTTAGTTGAATTTGAAAGAAGGGTGAAAAAGGATCCTAAGGCGGAGGAAATTTTAAAAAAGGCTTGGAAGGAGATTTACATCGCCGAGGGCAGCGACTGGAATTGGTGGTATGGAGATGAGCATCAGAGTCCAGGAGCAGTGGAATTTGACAGAATCTTCAGGTCACATCTTCTTTATGTTTATGATCTTATTCAGCAAGAGCCACCGGAGGAGCTTTATCAACCCATTAAATCTCAATTCGTCTCCACCTATTTTCTTCCTCCCACCGGATACCTGAAGCCGACCATAGATGGGGAAAAGACCCACTTTTATGAATGGCAGCAGGCAGGATTTTTTGATCCTTCAAAGACAGGGACGACCATGCACCAGGTCTCTTCTTTGGTTTCGGGCATCTACTTCGGCTCGGACGAAAGCAAAATTTATTTTAGAATTGATTACAACATAAAAAAAGAGGAATTTATCCGGGAAGGTTATGGATTCGTCTTAGAGATTGTCTCGCCGCCCCATTACAAAATCTCCATCAAGGATGAACAAGCTACGCTCTTTCATCGAACGGATGAAAGAGGATGGAAAGTGATTTCGTCTAAATTAGAGTTTTGCTTTTTGAAGATAGTTGAGTTAGCTCTGCCAATGAGCCTTCTTCGATTTGACGAAAAAAAGGAGATATGGTTTCGACTGATAGGGGAGAGGATGGGGAGGGAGATAGAAAGATGGCCCTCCATGGATGTGATCAAGTTTGATCTGCCCAGTCGAAAGGGAAAACCAATATACTGGCAGGTGTGAGGATAACAAAATAGGAAATAATCTCAGGAGGAATAAAAGTGTCAGAACAAATTTTTGGAACCGGTGAAGATAAGGAAAAGGCAAGGGATGTTTCCTCGCCCGAGATGGATGAGGAGACTAAAAAGAGGATGATAGAGGAGGGAAAAGCTGCGGCGATTTTGGGATACATTCCATTCATGTGTTTTGTCCCTTTGGTTAAGATGAAGGACAATCCCTTTGCCCTCAGGCACGGGAAACAGGGATTGATCCTGTTCATCATAGAAATCGTTGCGGTGATCTTTCTGCTTCCTAAGATAAGCGATCTTTTCTGGGGAATGGTGATAGTGCTTTGCTTCGCCTGTGCTGTGGCAGGGATAATCTTTGCACTTCAGGGTCAGGAGTGGAAAATTCCTTTCGTCGGCGATCTGGCGGACAAGTTGAAGATTTAAAGGTAGGCTGGGCATCCTGCCCAGCGAATAAAGAGGGAAGATGGATTATTATTAATGCGGGGTGGAATGCCCCGCCTATATATTGAAAGCAGAAAGGGGATGAGCATGAGTACGAAGAAAGAAGAAACCAAGGGCGGAGAATTCGGTCAACCCATCACTGGGGTTTGGAGTAAGGGGGACCAGCGTAAGGAATTTTCGGGTGATCCTTCCGGTTGCACGATTACAGGCCAATATATGGAAATAAAAGTAGACAGAATATTTGAGAACTTCATGCTTAAGAGCCAAGACACCGGCGAACCGAAGCCGTTTACGCTCTTTCACGTAATGTTTAGAAATTTGCACAGGTTCGTGATAAAGACCCAGAGTAGTGGTTCAGTGATAATGATTGACACTGATGGTAATCAGTATGAGAATGAAGTAGGTTTACAGTGGGAGTATGGTAACGTCCCACTTGATAAGACGGAAGAGTTGTCAAACGATGCTTTTCCTGAACCCGATTTACAGCTTCACGCTGGCACCAAAACTCAAGGATGGCTTTATTTTCGAAGGACTCCGAAGGGTTTGCACCCAAAAAAGTTGATATTGAGGATAGATGTATTCGATCCTGGAGAGGTGTCCGGATGGGTAAGAGACTCTGAAACTTTTGAGTTCATGTTTGGTTCTCCAAATGAATCGATATGAGATGAGGGGGAAAAAGCAGAGGATTGCAAGGCCATCGGTTTTGTCACATAACCTACATTATGTAAACTAATCTCGCACTCAAACGATTTTCTCTCTCCCCCCCCCTATCTAGCAACAAGGTTAATCAATTTATTAGGAACAAAAACGCTTTTGACTATTTTTTTATCTTTAATAAATCTCTTAACTCTTTCATTACTTAAAGCCAATTTTTCAGCTTCTTCCTTCGAGATATTCACCGGGATCTTTATGCTGGCTCTTAACTTTCCATTGACCTGCACAACAAAGGTGACTTCCTCCTCTTTTACTGCTTCTCTATCATATCCTGGCCACTCGGATTTGAAAATGCTATCTCTATAACCCAAAATTGTCCAAATCTCTTCTGCCATATGAGGCGCAAATGGTGCCAGAATCTGCGCTAATTTCTTCATGCAAAGCTTGAAGACTTCTGAGTTTCTGAGATCTAAATCATCCATGATGTTGAGAAGCTCCATCATGGAGGCAATGGCAGTATTAAACTGAAGGGTGCCAATATCTCCTTCAACCTTTTTTATGGTTTGGTTTAGTTTTCTGTAAGCCTTTAAATCAGAAGGGCTTAGCTCCTTTTGCTTAATGTGTTCATTTAAAGTATGACTCTTCGCCAATTCGGCAAACCTATAAATCCGATTTAGAAACCTCGCCGCTCCCACAATACCCTCTTCACTCCACAAAATTTCCCTCTCTGAAGGTGCGGCAAAATACATGGCAATTCTTGCGGTATCCGCTCCATGCTTATTTATTATGTCCGCAGGCGAAATCACGTTCCCCAAGGATTTAGACATCACTTTTCCTTCTTTATCCAGAACCATTCCATGATTGAAAAGCTCCAAGGCGGGCTCATCCACCTCTAACCAACCTATATCGTGCAAAAACTTGGTAAAGAACCTGAAATATAGAAGATGTCCACAGGCATGCTCTATTCCTCCAATGTATTTATCCACCGGCAACCACTCTTTAGCTTTTTGTTTAGAGAATGGTTCCTTTGAGTTATGTGGATCTGTGTATCTCAGAAAATACCAAGACGAACAGACGAACGTATCCATGGTATCTGGGTCTCTTTCTGCCCTTTTCCCGCATTCAGGACAATTTACATCCATAAACTCCTTTGAATCTGCCAGAGGCGAACGTCCTTTAGGGGTAAAATCTATATCGCCTTCAGGCAACAACACGGGAAGGTCAGATTCGGGAACTGGAACCACTCCACAGTTGGGGCAATGTATCATGGGAATGGGGGCACCCCAGTATCTCTGGCGAGAGATAAGCCAATCTCTTAGCTTGTAGTTGGTTTTGAGCCTTCCCAATCCTTTCTCCACGACATATTGATTAATCTTATTTATTCCCTCCGTGGAGAAAAGTCCACAGAAGATGTCAGAGTTGACCATCGTTCCGGGTTCGGTATATGCCTCTTTCATGTTTTCAGGCGATAGCCTACCTCCTGGCGGTTGAATCACCACTTTAATCGGGATCCCGTATTTTCGACAGAACTCAAAATCTCTCTGATCGTGAGCTGGCACCCCCATTACTATTCCGGTTCCATAAGTAGCCAGAACATAATCCGCTACCCACAATTGAACCCTCTCCCCAGAGAGAGGATTTATGGCGTATGCTCCGGTGAAAACTCCGTCCTTTTCTCCGGTTGCTGTTCGATCCATCTCCGTTTTTTTGCTGGCTTTTTTGATATATTCCTCCACCGCACCTTTATGCTCGGAGTCCATTTTTAAGCTCTTTATCAATTTATTCTCCGGGGCAATCGCCATGAAAGTGACGCCATAAATGGTATCCGGTCTGGTGGTGAATACGGAGATTTTTTGGTTGGTCCCCTCGAGGACAAAGTCTATTTCAACTCCCTGGCTTTTTCCGATCCAGTTTCTCTGGAGGGTCTTAACGTTTTCTGGCCAACCTTGAAGTTTATCTAAATCAGCTAAAAGTCTCTCAGCATAGGCGGTGATTCGGAAAAACCATTT
>JAOZNS010000047.1:5085-14219 GCA_029933635.1 Candidatus Zixiibacteriota bacterium
CTCTTTCTCTTCCACCATGGATTCACATTTCCAGCATTTGCCCTGTTCCACCTGCTCATTGGCTAACACGGTCTTACACCCCGGGCACCAGTTGACGAAGGCGGTATCGCGATAGGCCAGCCCATGCTCATATAACTTAAGAAACATCCATTGTGTCCATTTATAATATTCTGGCTGGCAGGTTATTACTTCTCGGCTCCAGTCAAAGCTTATACCGCATCTTTTTAAAGTTGTATCTGAGACCCCTATATTTTCCAGAGTCCACTTTCTTGGATGAATCTTTCTTTTAATGGCAGCTATCTCGGCTGGCAAGCCGAAGGCATCCCACCCAAACGGGTGCAGGACTTGATAGCCGTGCATCATCTTATATCTGGCTACCGTATCTCCAATGATGAAATTACGGAAATGCCCCATATGAATATCACCCGAGGGATAGGCAAACATCACCAACATATAGTATTTCCTTTGCGGATGGTCCGGGGCTTGGTATATCTTACTTTCCTCCCACCTCTTTTGCCATTTAGATTCTATCTCTTTGAATGGATAGCCTTTCATTTTTCAACCTCTCAGAAGTTGAACAAGGATAAAAAGTCTTGAATTCCTCTGGCAAATTAACAAACCCGTTAATCAAAGATTGAACCCAATTTCTTAGGTTAAACTGATCATCGCTCACAGGTAAAAAAACTTATGGGTAGAGTCTGTATATGGTTCGAGGAAAGGGTATGGCTTCTCTCACATGTGAAAGCCCACAGATCCAGGCCACAGTCCTTTCCACCCCCAAGCCAAATCCTGAATGCGGCACCGATCCATATTTTCTTAGGTCTAAATACCAGCCATAGGCCTCCAGGGGTAATTTCTCCTCCTCTATTCTCTTTTTCAAACTTTCATAATCATCATTTCTCTGCGATCCACCGATGATCTCTCCATATCCTTCAGGGGCCAGAAGATCTGCGCACAATACCAGATCATCCCTTTCAGGATGAGGTTTCATGTAAAAGGCCCGACAGGTCTTAGGATAATTATAGACGAATACCGGACGGTCGAACATTTTGGTGAGGATGGTCTCATCTGCTCCTCCAAAATCCGATCCCCACTGAATGTTGCTTCCCGCCTTTTGTAGCCTCTTTACCGCTTCATCGTAGGAGATTCGAGGGAAGGGTTTTTGTACCTTTTCCAAAGCGGAGACGTCCCTTTCCAGCTCTCCAAGTTCTTTTCGGCACTTTTGCAAGATCCAGCTTACAAAGTAGATCACCAGATCCTCCTGCAGATCCATATTGTCGTCGTTATCATAGAAAGCCTCCTCTGCCTCCACCATCCAGAACTCAGTCAAGTGTCTTCTGGTCTTGGACTTTTCCGCTCTAAATGTGGGTCCAAAGCAGAAAACCTTTCCGAAGGACGCAATGGCAGCTTCTAGATACAACTGTCCGGTCTGCGCCAGGTAAGCTTTTCCTTCGTTGAGATATTGAGTCTCAAACAGGGTGGTGGTAGTCTCCCCTACCGAACCGGTTAAGATGGGCGTATCTATCAATACGAAGTTGTTCTCATAAAAATACTTCCTTATCGCCCAGATCAGCTCGTTTCTCACCCTTAGGATTGTGTGCGGTCGCTTGGATCTGAGATAAAGATGACGGTGGTCAAATAAAAAGGTAGCTCCGTGAGGTTTGGGGGTGATAGGATAGTTTTTCGCTATTTGAACGACTTTCACATCCGAAAGATTCAGCTCATATCCACCCGGCGCCCTTTGATCGGCCCTGACCGTTCCGGTCACCTCTAAGGACGATTCCAAGGTAAGCTGTCCATAAAGATCAAATACCTGATCGTCCACCTCCCCTTTAACCATCACCCCCTGGATCATTCCGGTTCCGTCTCGTATCCACAAGAAATGAATCTTCCCTTTGGAGCTTTTGTTGAAAAGCCAGCCCTTGATGGTGACTCTCTTCCCTATCAGTTGAGCTATGTCCTCGATATAATGAAAATCCATGGGTGCAACTTATGTTTTAAGTTATCTTCATATCAATAAAACTTCAATTTAAGTATTTTTTCATAATGGTCGGTCACTACAAAACCCCCATCCCATCAAGAATTCCCACCTTATCTTTATTATCCCCTAAAGATCACCTCAGCAAATTGTGACTTGGTTTCTACCTCGGGGTAATCCGGCAAGCCTCTTAAGGCTATGACCCAGCAGGGAAATTGATTGATGATCCATCCTTTCATCCCCTCCATCCAGAGGAGCCTTCCTGAGTTCAATTTTATTGTTAAGCTTAAGGGTGAATCCAGAAGATAAACTCCCCATCTTTTTTGAGCAAATTGGTCTGGTGCCTTTGTTCCCGGATTTGGTGCCAAGGTGTAAGCTCCCTTGTAACCCAGCCTTTCAGCCTCCTTTTGAACATATCGGTTATATCTTCCAAAAGGATAAGATAAGAAATCCACGGATCGACCTAAGTTGTCTTCCAGAATCTCCTTGGACCTTTTCAGCTCATGTTCAACCAAGGAATGAGGTATCTTGGTGAGATCAGGATGGTTTATCGTATGGGAGCCGAAATGGAATCCAGCATCAGCCATCTCCTTTATCTGTTCCCAGCTTAGATGCTTCTTTTTGTTTCTTCCCCAGTTGTAGTCCCACGAATTGTATTTTCCAACATATCCGGTGATAACGAATATGCAAGCGACAAAGCCAAACTTTTGCAACACCGGGAAAGCATTCAGGTATACATCCTCATAGGCATCATCGAAGGTAAGGGCTATCTTCCTTTGTCCACCATCTCCACAGAAGTTGCCAACCTCCTCCAGCCCCACCGTCCTGTAGCCCAGCTCATAAAGAAATCTTATTCCCCTTTCAAATTGATGGAGTCTCTGTCGGGTGATGCTTAAATTGAATCTATCGCTCACCTGATGATAGGTTAGGATGGGGCTTTTTACCTTAAATGAGTTTTTGAATATAATTTTCCAAACGATATAGCAGATCAACCAGGGTGCAGAAGCTGTGATTATAAACCATATATACCACGACATGACTTTGAACAATGGATGAAAGGGTAGTTCTTAAAATGTTGTCCAATCCACCTGCTTTAAGGTGGATTTCCCCACAGGACCAAGCACCACCGCAGCCATTCTATCAGGAGCAAGGAACTCCTCCGCCACCTGAATCACGTCTTTAGTTTTTATCTTATTAATGGAATTGATGGTATGATCCAGATCCACATAATCATGCAAAAATAGCTCATAGCGTGCCAATCGGTTCATCCGATTGGAGGTGCTCTCCAGAGCCAAAAGAAGGTTCCCTTTTAGTTGATACTTTGCATGGGAAAGCTCATCCGAAGAGAGGGTATCTCGCTTTATTTTTTGGATCTCTTTTAGGGTTACCTCTATTACCTTCAACGTGTTTCTCCTGTGGGTTCCCATGTAGATTCCGAAAACTCCAGCATCCTCAAAGAAGTCAAGGAAGGTGTATACGCTGTAAACCAACCCCAGTCTCTCTCTTATGCTCTGAAAAAGACGAGAGCTCATCCCTCCACCCAATATGTTGCTCAATACTAAGGCTGCATATCTCCTGTTGTCTCCATAAGGAAAGATTGGAACCCCTAAGCTGATATGTATCTGGGCGGTTTTCTTGTTAGTCACCATTCGATTAGGCTCTGCTGGGGGAAGTTGCTGATCTTCCGAAGCCAAAGAGGAGGAGCAAGATCTAAACTTAAACTTTCTTCTAACTTTATTTAGCAACTCCTCATGCTTGAAGTTGCCGGAGGCGGCGATTACCATCCGAGGAGAGGCATAGTTTCTTTTCATGAAACTGATCAATTGGGCTCGAGTTAATCTCTTCACGCTTTCCACATTTCCTATAATTGGCTTTCCCAACGGATTTCTCTTCCACATGGCGCTCATCAAAAGGTCATGCACCAGATCTGCTGGTGAATCCTCCAGCTCCTTTATCTCAGATATTATCACCTCCCTTTCCTTCTCAAGATGAGAAGGATTAAAAAGGGGGTTTTTCAAAATATCGGAGAGGACGTCTAAGGCTTTCTCAATATGTTCGTCCAGCACGCGGGCAAAGTAGCAGGTATGCTCCCGTCCGGTGAAGGCATTAAGTGAGCCTCCGACCGATTCTAAGGAAGAGGCGATTTCCCTGGCGGTTCTTGTCTTGGTACCCTTGAAGAGCATGTGCTCAATGAAATGGGAAGCACCCACTTCATCATCCCTTTCGTCTCGTGAGCCCACATCGATCCATACCCCGATGCTTGCGGAACGGACATAATCGATCCTTTCGGTAACCACCCGCAGTCCATTTTCTAAAACCGTCTTCTTATATATCTCTTTCAAGTCCAGTGCCCTCCAGTGTAAGCTATTTGAAGGTTTAAAGGAGTTTTTTTCACTTTCAAAAAGATCAGGAATTTGAGGCAATTGGAAAGCTGGTCCTATCTCCTCCTGCTTTTGGAGGGAAAACAGGCTTTTCTGGATAATCTTATTTTTCCATCCGGATCTATTCCGGTTATCTTAACCTTGACCTCATCGCCCACGCTGAGTAGATCCTCCACCCTCCTGATTCTTCGGGTATCTAACTCGGAGATATGGAGGAGTCCATCCTGTCCCGGAAGTATTTCCACGAAAGCCCCGAAGGGGGTGATCCTTTTAACCTTACCCAAATACTCCTTACCGATCTCCGGCTCCTCGGTGAGTCGAAGGATAAGCTCGTGAGCCAACTCTCCTGCTTTCTGGTCTGTGGAGGCTATAAAGACCGAGCCATCATCCTCGATATCGATTTTAGCTCCACTTTTCTCGATTATGCTTCTGATCATCTTGCCACCGGGACCGATGATCTCTCCAATTTTCTCCGGCTTCACCTTGAAGGTGATGATCCGAGGGGCATAGACCGAAAGTTGAGGACGAGGTTTAGAGATGGTCTGTTCCATTATGCTCAGGATATGTAACCTGGCTTCTTTGGCTTGGATCAATGCTTCTTTCAAAAGAGATAAGTCGATTCCAGCTATCTTGACGTCCATCTGAAAGGCGGTAACGCCTAGTCGAGTTCCGGTGACCTTAAAGTCCATATCTCCCAGATGATCCTCCACCCCCAAGATGTCGGTTAAAAGGGCATGTTTATTTTCTTCCTTGATCAGTCCCATAGCCACCCCGGCCACTGGCGCCTTTATAGGGACTCCAGCATCCATCAAAGAGAGGGTTCCTCCACAGACGGTAGCCATGGAGGAGGAGCCATTGGATTCTAAGATGTCGGAGACTATTCTGATGGTATAGGGGAAAGCTTCCTCGCTGGGGATCACCGGCTGGATTGCTCTTTCCGCCAGCGCCCCGTGTCCGATCTCCCTTCTTCCCGGTCCCCTGATTGGTCTTATCTCTCCCACGCTAAAGGGAGGAAAATTATAATGAAGCATGTAACTTTTGGTTGATTCTCCCTCCAAGTCATCTATCCTCTGTTCATCGATCTTAGTCCCCAAGGTGGTGACGGCAAGAGCTTGTGTTTGTCCACGAGTAAAAAGAGCGGATCCATGGGTTCGGGGCAGTACCCCTACCTCACAGGTAATGGGTCGAATCTGGTTGGCCCTTCTTCCATCCACCCTCCTTCCCTCGTTCAGAACCATCCTCCGCATATCCTCCCTTTCCAATTCCTGAAGAATAAATTTGATCTCCCTTTCGCTTTCCGGGAATTTTTCCAAGAGCTGAAGTGTAGTTGCATCCAAAAGTTCTTCCAGCTTTTTTTCCCTCTCCAGTTTGTCCGCCGTTTGATTGACTTCCTTGATCTTCTCCATAGCCATGCTGGTGACCGCCTCCACCAGCTCAGGATTTCTTGGGAGAGGTTCTATCTGTGGTTTGGGTTTGCCCATTTTTGCACGAAGCTCTTCCTCCAACTGAATTATAAGTTTTATCTTCTCATGTCCAAACTCCAAAGCTGAAAGCAGGTCTTGTTCTGAGATCTCTCGACAATCACCCTCCACCATATTAACAAAATCCTTGGTCCCCGCCACAACCAAGTTTATGTCGCTCTCCTCCAATTCTGAAAAGGTGGGAAAGGCAACAAACATGCCGTTTGATCTTCCCACCCGCACAGCTCCCACTGGCTGATAGAAAGGTATCGGCGAGAGGCTTAAAGCTGTAGAGGCACCGATAAGACCCAATACGTCCGCATCATTTTCCTGATCCGATGAGAGGACCATCACCATTATCTGAACTTCATTGAAATATCCCTCTGGAAACAATGGACGCAAAGATCGATCGATCAATCTTGCGCTCACCGTTTCCTTTTCGCTGGGTCGCCCCTCTCTTTTAAAAAAGCCACCCGGGATTTTGCCTGCGGCATAAGCTTTCTCTCGATATTCCACCAACAGAGGGAAAAAATCCTGTTCTTCGTCCACCTGCTTAGCCTCAACCGCGGTAGCTAAAATTACCGTATCCTCTAAACGCACCAAGGCAGAGCCGTGAGCCTGCTTGGCCACCTTCCCTGTCTCCACCGTCAAGGTTTTACCGTCTACCACTATCTGTAATTTTGATTCCATCTAAAAACTCCTATCTCCTCAAAGCTGAAAAATTAGTTGATCAAAGAAGGTTTAACTTTCAGTCGTCCTCTGGGCAAGACTCTATTTTCGTAAGCCCAATTGTTCCACTATCTTTCGATAACCTTCCAAATGGGTGTCCTTTAAATAATCTAAAAGCCTCCTTCTTTTCCCCACCAACTTCAAAAGCCCTCTCCTGGAGCTAAAATCCTTGGGATGCCTTTTCAGATGCTCCGTCAAGTAGCTGATCCTCTCGGTGAGCAGGGCAATTTGCACCTCAGGCGAGCCAGTATCATCTTCATGCATACGATATTCGCTTATCAATTTTACCTTTTTCTCTCGATTAAGTGACAAGATCTCCTCCTTTTTTCTTCTGGATTGCTCTCAGTAATCCATTTTGAACATCTCTTTGATTTTCCTTTCATCAGATCTCAACTGGTCTCTCAAGAATGTGGGATCCTCAAACTTTTTGGGTTCTCTGACCCATCTTTGTACTAAAAGCTTCACCTTAGACTTCCTCGTCTCCATTTCCGAGTTGAAAAGGTGAACCTCCACCGAACGATCCTCCTCTCCAAAGGTTGGTTTAGGTCCGATATACATCATCCCGGGGTGATATCCTTCCTTAAGTTGAACCTCCACGCTATAAACTCCATCTTTGGGCAAAAGCTTTTTTGAGGAGACCTTCAGATTTAAGGTCGGATAACCCAAGCTTTTACCTCTCCCCTTTCCACTCGTTATCTCACCGGAGATAGGGTAAGGGTGCCCTAACATAGTTGTTGCCTTAGCAAATTCTCCAGTCTTCATTTCCTTTCTGATTCGGGTACTACTCACCTTTATTCCCTCTACCTTCAGTGCAGGAACTACCTCCAGATCAAAGTTATACCTTAACGCCGCTTCTCTTAAAAGTCCGATTCTACCTGTTCGATCTTTGCCAAAAGCATGATCGGCTCCCACCACCAGATGTCCAACCTTAAGCTTGGTAACCAAAATTTGGTCCACGAATTGTTCTGCCGGGCATTCCCTCAATTGTTCACCGAAGTTCATAACCACGGTCTTTTCCACCCCTAACTTTTCCAAAAGATCAAGTTTTTCTTCTAAGGTGGTCAAAAGGGAAGGCGCATCACCGGGTACCACCACGCTTTGAGGATGAGGCTCATAGGTGACCACTACCCCGGTCCTCTTCTTTTCTTTTGACCTTTCAATCAACCTTCCAATTATAGCCTGATGCCCCAGATGCACTCCGTCGAAGGTTCCCAGGGTAACCACTGGCTTTTCGAACCCGCAGAAATTAATCTTCCTTATATCGAAACAAACATCCATGGAATTGGTTTGGTTGAAGTTTTTAACAACTATATCACCCGGACGTACTCAAAGAGCTTCTCTTTAGAATCGGGATTTAAAAAATTCTTTGCCCAGCTTTTTGCCTGACCAATAGCAATGATCTTATTTTTGTTATCCTTTATTGCGATCAACCGATTGGGCTCAAATTTTTCTTGGACGAGTAGCACAAAAGACGGGGTCAGGCCGACACCTTGTTTAACTTTCTTCACAAAGTCCTTTTTCACCACCACTGAAGGAAGATGGGCTAAAGCCTTTTCTACTGGTATCAGAACGTCTTGGATTTTTCCTTGATGTTGAAAGTTAGCGATCTGATTTAGACCCCATGTTTCCTGGAGCCTAAATGGTCCCACCCGAGTTCGACACAGGGAAAAAAGATGAGCGCCACAGCCCAACCTCTCTCCCAAATCATTGGCTAGGCTTCTGACGTAGGTTCCTTTAGAACAACTAACTTTTAGCTCAATGTCCGGAAGATCCATCTTCAAAATTTTGATATCTTTTATTTCTACCTTTCTTTTTTTTGTCTTTTTGGGTTGCTCGTCGGCTCTGGCATATTGATAAAGCTTTTTACCCTTATATCTTATGGCAGAATACGGAGGAGGAATCTGCCATATCTTTCCTTTGAATGAGTCGATGGTCTTACGAATCTGTTCGGAGCTCACCTTTATATCCCTGATAATCCTTGTTATCTTTCCTTCACCGTCATATGTTTCGGTAGTGACCCCCAACCTGATCCGTGCTTCATATTCCTTATCATATTCGACAAGGAACTGTACCACCTTGGTAGCCTTCCCCACACAGGCTAAAAGCACTCCACTGGCTTGTGGGTCTAAGGTTCCAGTGTGCCCAATCCTTTTGATGCTAAGGATCTCTCTCAGCTTTTGAACTACGTCATGTGAGGTTATCCCGGGTGGTTTGTTAACTGGTAAGATTCCGCACAGGCTCATTCTCTAAATCCCTTTGGATTAGCTCAACGATAATATCTTTAGCCTCTTCCAGACTGTGGTTAAGGGTGCAACCTGCGGCGTTCCTGTGCCCTCCGCCCCCAAAAATCCTTGCCACCCTTCCCACGTCAAAATCATTTTGTGATCTTAAGTTCACCTTAGTTTCTCCACCTTTCCTCTCGGTGAAAAGGAGACCTATCTGTACACCCTTCAAAAAAAGCGAATAATTTACCAGACCTTCAACCTCTTGGGGATCAACCCCCAGCTTTTGCAAAAGCTTTTGCTTCACGGTCATGGCACAGATTCTTCCCTGAGCCAAGATTTTTGGATTTTTCAAAACTGACCT
>JAOZNS010000244.1 GCA_029933635.1 Candidatus Zixiibacteriota bacterium
TTGCAATTGAGTATGCCGAGTCTCTTTTGAGAACGAGGACTCCTTTTATGGATGGCGCGGGCAACCAGTTCTTTACCGCTTCCGGTGGGACCCAGGATCATCACCTTAATGTTGGTAGGAGCGATCTTTTCGATAGTGCGATATACGTTCATGATAGCTTGAGATTTGCCCACCATACCGAACTGCTCCCGAGCAAGTTGCCGCAGATCACCACGCTTTCTTTTCAGTCGATGATAATCCACCGCATTTTTAACAGCCCGCTGAAGCCTGATGGGTCGTTCGTTTTTCACCACATAATCGAATGGCTGGTGCTCCCGCTGAATCTTTGTCTCTGAATAATCCCCCGGATAGCCGGTATAGAAGATGATGGGAATCTCAGTATTGATTCCCCTGATCTTGGTGGCGGTTTCCAGACCGTCCATCTTGTCCATGCGGATGTCTAAAACGATGGTGTCGAAATCATCCGAAGCCTGCAAAATATCTATTGCCTGAGATCCAGAAGATGCTAAGACAACTTCATAATCATCACAGAAAACCTGATAAAGGCTTTCCAGCACTAAAGGATCGTCATCCACCACCAAGATTTTGCTCTCTTTGCGCATTGGTCTTCGGGATTGGTTGAAGTCGAATTAGCTGTTCTTTGAAAATAATATAATGAATTTCGTCCCCTTGTCAAGCTCTGACTCGACTCTTATGGTCCCATCATAAAGCTCAACTATCTTTTTCACCATGGAAAGTCCCAGCCCGGTGCCGGTGCTTAGTTTGGTGCTAAAGAAAGCGTCGAATATTCGCTCAAGATTTTCGGGTGGGATTCCCACCCCCGTGTCGCTGAATTCGATTTCCAGCGCTTTATTTGTATATCGGGCACTAATGATGATACCACGCCGGTTCATCTCAGCCAAAGCATCCAGAGCATTCAACATCAGGTTGTTAAAAAGACTGAACGCATGGGGTTTGGCGCAGGATATGGTGCAGCCATCCGGCACATCTATTTGAACTGAAACACCCAGACTTTGAATGCGGAATTTGTTAGCCTCCACCACTTCATCCAGTATCTCCTTTAAAGGCACCGGCTCGCTTCTTTTTTCAGATTCTAACCGTGAGTATGCTTTCACCAGCTCGGTCATATTGACCGCCCGGGTGATCGCTTTTTGTGTCAGATCGAGCAAAGCGGTGTTGCGTTTAGTATCAGATGTCTGGAGGCTGTCCAGGCGTTGCCGCAACTTGTCTAAGGAGTTGAGCGCCGGGCAAAGTGCGTTATGAATTTCATGTGCCACTCCACCGGCGATGTCTTTGGCTTGTCTGTATTTTTCCTGTGCGATGATTTTTGCCTGAGCATTTTTTAATTCTTGATGAACTCTTTCCAGCTCTTTTTTCTGCCGAGCGATAAGATTTAGATTGGATTTGGTCTTGCGCCGGTAATGATTAACCACAATTAACCCCACCACTAAGGCTGAAAGCACCATAAGAATATATTCCCGGTATTTCCAGAAAACGATCTGGATGTAGTCGGATAGTCTTTGTTTTTTTATGTTCGCGACTAAGAACTTGTTCTGGTGCGACAGGATGAACTTTGACACATTTCCAAAAGCGTCAAACGTCAGAGGCTCGTAGCGGGTAAAAGTCTCGCCATACGAAGCCAGTTTTTGCATATCATAGGAGTATATATCTGTGCTTTTTGCGGGGGTGGAAAGCACAAACGCAGGGTTGTTTTGCCCGGCTAACTTGATAGTATTAGCGAAACGCCCGAAGTTTGTCCGGTTGGATTCAGCCAAGAGATGAAGCTTATCGTCGTATATCCGAATCACACCAGTGGTAGATTTTGTGTAAAGCTCCAGCGAATTATCACCTGTGTAATCACATAACCATAGCTGATCGAGCTCCTCTCCCACAGGCACAGATTGAAGGATATTACAATCTCGATCAATGATTGATAGTAACTGAGCGTCCTTTGGTAAACTGTCCGTGCTATCGGGATCTACAAATGGAAGCGGATGATAAAGATAAAATAAAGAATCGCTTCCCGCTTTGCGGATAATTGCTGGACCTCGGAAATCTTTTGATACAATTTTCTTAAACAGGATTTTGCCACGGTTGTTCACTTTTACTATGTAACCAAATCGGTCATCGAAGTTTTTATCCTTTACCCCATTTTGAGGTCCGTAAGTGATAAGAATCACTGAGGGATTCAATGAATCTCTACAACTTAACGGTCTTCCTATAATGTGACAGGCAAGAGGCATCGACCATTCAACATGCAAGGATTCCGGCTCGATACAATACAAAGCCCGGGGCTCTTTATCAAAGCTGGGGTTTACATAGAAGAATACTTCGGTTTTGTCGTCGTAATCGTAATCAGTCATTGCCCAGGGGGAAATACCCGGCACCCACTCGCCATCGCCGGTTTGGTCAATACCTGAGGTTAAGTAAATAAAGTCACGTTGATCTGTTGCCAGATAGTGGCGAAAGACAAAGGCGGAATCGTTGTGATAACAGCCAGCAATGATTCCTTCGCCTTCACCTTCTTTATCCAGAAGCACCCGATACTCAGTGATGGTATAATAGATATTTATCTGGCTTATGATTTTCTCTTCCCGAGCGTCATAGTAGATAAAACTTGATGGAGCATCCGCATTCAGTTCTTTGTTGAATGCCTCAATGAACATCTCGTTCTCTGATCCAGGGTATCCTCGTCGATAAACCTGTGCCGGTTGCCAGATAGGTCTGGATTGCACACCCTGGTTGGTGTATCGCAACTTTTCGATGACATAAGGAAGGAAGTCAGCATTGCGCTCGAAGTCGATGTTCAGCTTCTTTGCGGTTTCTGCATGAAGACCGGTAGTTAAGCACAACACCAAAATCGTAGCCCAAATTACTGCAACAAGATGAATCCCTATTTTCATATAGTAAATTCCCAATTGCAGGAAAATAAGAATATATTGTGCCCTTAGAAATAATCGAAGCCGTTGATCGCACAATAAGGTTTGCCCTCTAATAATCAATCAGGGGGTATTTATATGAGTATCAATATAACAAATTTAATATATGGTGGTGCATCTGTCAAACATTTCACTGAGTAGAGTAGCTTTAGTATTATATTTATGAGATTATTACTTACAGAAGAGTAAGATTTGAAGGCAAGCTTATCCTAATATTTTACTCATCAGAGGACGATTTGCCTTTCCCCCATTCATAAAATATGCACTTCCCCAGCTCTGGGGCATATTCATAACATTTTTTATAGCTTCCGAAAGGGACTTTTCCATCCAGGGCAAAGCAATCCATATCCATATCTTTACAGGGGATTTCCTTGAAGTTTACCAGGATTCTTTCCTCTTTGGGGAGATCTGATACCAGCTTATTTATCCATTTTGACTTCATAGGATACAATTGGGAAAAGAGAGCACCTTTTATCAAAACTGACCGTGTTCTCTCAGTTCTAATTTATTTTGTCCTCTTTCAAACCATATTCATGTAACTTATTCCGTAAGGTGCGAACTGAGATTCCTAAAATTTCAGCGGCTTTAGTTCGATTTCCCCCCTGTGCCTTCAGCGTTTTTAGGATCAACTTCTGTTCTGCCTCGTAAATGCTGGAACCCACCTCAATCTCATCTGATGGCAGTTTTATCCGGCCAAAGAATAACTCTTTCGGAAAATCATGGGGAGTGAGAATCTTGCCCTTGGCGGTGACTACTGCTCTCTCTATGAAATTCTCCAACTCCCTCACATTCCCGGGCCAAAAATATTCCATAAACATCTCATACACTTTTTGCGAGATCCCCTCTATCTGACGATTGTTCTCCAGATTATATCTCTTCT
>JAOZNS010000245.1 GCA_029933635.1 Candidatus Zixiibacteriota bacterium
TGTTCCCTTATCCATCCAAATCGGCCCGGGAAGATAAGGAGGGTCCTCATACTCTTCTTCCGGGTCAGAGAAGTAATTGTATAATATATGGTCGGCGAAATAGTAATCATCGAAGTAAACCCTTCCCATAAATTTGTGCCTTTGGTAAAAGGGCTTTTGATATTTCAGCTCCAAAAAATTAAACCTTTCCATCATCCTGTTTTTGTCCGTGTTGAAAACAGAGCCGAAATATCCAGTGGGCACACCTTTGTTTCGGTGAGCAAACTTAGAAAGAAGGCTTAAATTTTTCCACTGAAGGTTCAAAAAAGCCGAATAGGATTTCAAAAAATCTGTCCGTGTGGTGTAACCACCGGTGAGATTATCCAAGCTCAAAAAATATGGTGAATAACCTTCCTCCTCTAACGCCAGCCGCTCTGATTCTTCTAAGTCTCGATATTCTTTAAAGAACAACCGATCACCTCGAGCCTGTGAGAATGTCCCAGAGAAAAGAACTTTCAAATCATTGGAGAATTTCTTTCCAAAGCTGAAGGTTCCGTCAGTCTTGTTTATCTTCTCGGTAAAGCTGGTCGAAAGACGAGGACCACCGAAAGACTCGGCGTCCTTGGTAACCACGTTTATCACCCCAAAAAAAGCATTGCTACCATAAAGCGAGGATCCCGGACCCTTCACCACCTCTATCCGTTTGATGTTTTCCATATCTATTCCCAAAAGCTCATCTAAGTTGGCTGTGCCTCCCCACTGCTCATTTAGTGTATGCCCGTTTAACAACAGGACTATTCTGGAATTCCAGTCACCATGGACCGCAACACCTCTGATGCCCACTTGAGCCAGATATCGATCGTAGCTAATCCATATTCCAGGGACCGACCTGAGTGCATCCGCTAAATTGTGATAGCCGAATGATTCAATCATCTTGTCGGTGATGACGGTAACAAAGGCGGGAGCTTGGCTGATAACCTGTTGGTGTTTTGAGGCAGAGGTGATTTTTACGTCCAACAGCCTCTCCAGACTGATCTCGGAAAAATCTTTGAAATCCATTCTCCATTCCTCAGTCTGAGAGAATATGCAAGATGAATTTCCCCAAACCAACCCAAAGCTCACCAAGAAAGGCAAAAGAAGTCCTCTGATGGATCTCATTTTCCCCCCTATTGATTTAAACGGTTAAAATGATTATGTGGAGATTCCGAATCAAGCATTGATCCTCTCCGGAATCCCTTATTTTTTATTAAAATCGGCAGATATTGACCAGCCCTTTAGTTTCGGTTTTCTCTCTCTTAAGCGAAAAATAGCCATAAAGACTGAATCGATAGCAAGAAGAGAGGGTTACATTGCAATTTTTCCAGCCCCACCCAAATATTCCGGACTTACTGATAAAAAGCCAGCCTTTAAGTCTCCGGGAAAGGCTGGCTTATCTGAAACTGGATTTGACCTTTTTGAATTATCTTAAAAAACTGACCTTATCCACTCGGTTTCTGACCTCCTTTTCCACGTCCAACATCTTCACCCCGGGTGGATAAACTTTGTGTTGCACCTGGCAGAGATCCTGAAATCCCTTGACGATGGCGTCGATTCTAAGGATTTCCCTTTTGCAGGCGCTTACAAATTTATCGACCTCTTCCTTCGATGCCCCCCCGTTCTGGTTTAACTGAGACAGAAGTTCGACCCTTCCCAGAAGAACGGTGAGAGGAGCGTTCAGATAGTGAGACATGGTCAGAACCAGCTCATTGATAGTTTTCAAAGTCGATTGATCTTTCTCTAAGTGTGCAATCCCTTGCTCAAAAGGTGAATCTCTCTGGGCAAGTTCGGAGGTGAGCTTGAGTGGCTCTGGTCTACTCATATTTCTCTTTCGGGAGACGATCTTTAAAGCACGTTTCATCGTAAGTGCCTCTGGTCCTATGGGGTGGATTTATCTAAGATACTTTTATCTTGTAAGGAAACATAATCTATTTTTTTGATGGCACGGTATTTGATTTATCGGCATATCAGCAAAAATGTTTAAAAAGATCAAGACATAAATGGAGAAACGGTTGTTAAAAATTTATACAGTTTTTGAATTGCTCCTCTTCTTAAAGAAGAAAATGTTTTGACAAATTATAATGAGTATGCGATATTTATTCAATTAATTTTAACTATTAACCGGGAGGCATTATGTCCAGATGGTGTAAGGTTCTTTTATGTTTAGGGATTTTTCTATGTTACTTCGCCTTATCGGTTTCTTCCGCCAACTGTGACTCTGGTTCTATTCCTTTTCAAATACCTCAGGAGATACAGGATAGTCTCAAAAACGTAAAGGATGAGCCAAGCTTACAGGAGATTTTGGATGATCTGGGGTACAACATCGATGTGGAGGATGATCGATTGCCCACCAAGCTCTGGGTTCGTATTGCGGGCCAATACAGCCAAGCGATGCTGGCGGAATTGGCTTGGTATTCGGATCAGACCGCCTCTGGCTGGTATGCGGCTGGCACGCCCTCCGACACTCACGTGATATTTACTGGATCGGACACCCCTCCAGATACAGAATACTTCAATATCACCGGATGCGATTCTAATGGACTTTTCATCGCTCCTTTTTCCGGAGAAGGAAAATGCCATTTCGTTTATTATACTGAACCGCAGCTAAATCTCGACTGTAAGGATCATGCTTGGGTATACTGGACTAAGGTAAGACCAAATGAGTTCATCATCGCCTGGGAAGACCGTTTTTGGTTAGGGGATCGAGATTTCCAGGATTTGGTTTTGCTTTACCAACTGCCCAATCGACCTCCTGTTCTTTCGGTGCCAAACGATACCGCTTATCATCTATGTTATCCTGAGACCATTTGCTTCGGACCTATAAGTGCTTCCGATGAGGACTATTATGATACCGTATCGGTCCGTATGATCTCTGGTCCAGGAACCTTTGAGGGAGACTTTTGTTGTTTTATGCCCGCGGGAGTTGATTCCACTTATAGGTTCGTGTTTGTAGCCACAGACTGGCTGGGAGCAGAAGATACCCAACAGGTTTTGATCACCGTCAATATAAACCAACCACCCCAGCTTACCTGTCCGGAGGATGACAGTGTGAAAGCAGGCAAAATGTTCACAAGCACCCAGTATTCGGTTTCTGATCCGGATGATCCCACCGAAGTTACCGTGACGCTTCATTCCATCGTTCCGGAGCCTACCAACCCACCTAAGATAGTGGATAAACATGTAAAGTGGCGCACCAAATGTAGCGATTTGGTCAACGGTCCAGACTTCACCATTACTTTAATAGCTACAGATCCATGTGGAGCTTCCGACACCTGTGAGTTTACCGTGACAGTTTACAATCTCCCTCCTGAGATCGTCTGTCCTGAGGATGATTCGGTCCGGGCTGGAGAGATGTTTATAAGCACCGACTTCTCCGCCACAGATCCCAAGTGTGAATCTATAACATTCAGTCTATGTGGAATTGCTCCTTCTCCTACCTATATGCCGATCATAGAAGATAAACATGTGGAGTGGCAGACCGACTGTGGGGATGCTGGAGCTGTCTTCACAATCTGTTTGGAAGCGGAGGACAAATGCGGAGCCAAAGATACATGTTATTTTGAGGTAACCGTGTATGAACCACCGCCTGAGCTGACTTGCCCGGAAAATGGAAGCGTCCATTCAGGAGAAACTCTTGTTAGCACCGATTTCTCCGTCTCAGATCCGGAAAATGATTCCATCACAGTCGAATTTTTAGACATAGACCCAATAGCAACCAATGATCCTGTCATAGTGGGTAATCATGTGGAATGGCTCACCACCTGTGCTGAGGATGGAGATTACCTTATCCGCC
>JAOZNS010000048.1 GCA_029933635.1 Candidatus Zixiibacteriota bacterium
AGGGATTCAACTTCCAACAGACAGAAATTAGCAACTCTTTTGGAGAAGAGCCAAACTTAAAAGGTATGGTGGAGGGATGATCATGTGACTTTTCACATGATCTTTTTATCATCCCTCAACGATGGAATGGATTATAGGAGGTTTATTCTCTGCCATCCATTTAGCTTTTTGGTCCTCTTTGATAACCAATAACCACCTCTGCCTCTCCTATCTGAATCTTTCCCTTCAGCCTCAAGCAAAAACTTTATTTGAAATCTTGTTTCTTTGACTCTTCTTCTGTCATCTCCGATATCCTCGAACCTTCCTTTTGCAGATATAACCCTACAGAATCCCCTTTAGACTTCTTTATGGAAAATCTAAATAGTTGAAGATTTGTGCCGATATCAAAACTTAGAACCAAGGTGGCAAAATCGAAAGCAAATAGCTGGATAAACTAATTATCATTTTAATCTTAAAGGGGAGAAAACTATTATGAGAGGAAAAAATCGATGTCTTCTGGGTGGATGGTTCTATTTGATCTTGAGTGCTTTCTTATCCCTGCTTGTGATGGGATGCTCGGAGAAATCGACCAAGGAGAGTGAGAAGGTGGTGCTGATAAAATCACTTAAGGCTTCCTCCTCCGCGGTTCAAAAGGGGCAAACCAGCGTGGTGGATGTAACGGTGGAGGACGATGCCAATCGCCCCGTATCTGGCGTTCAGGTCTCCTTTTCCGTTTTTCCGGCAAGCATAGGTTACTGTTCTCCTTCGGTTGACACCACCGATGAGAATGGTTCTGCCGGCACCATCTTTACCGCCACCGACTTTGGCACCGCCACCATTGAAGCCAGCGTTGCGGGCGCTGAATCTAAAACCATCCAGATAGAGGTGGTCACCTCCGGAGGGACCATAAAGCCGCTTCAGATCGAGGTGACCCCCAATTTGCTCCCGGCAGATGGAATCTCCGTCTGCACCGTGAAGGTAACGGTCAGTGACACGGTGGGGAACCTGGCTGAAGATGGAACCGTGGTGAAATTTTCCGCTGGAGAGAAGTTTGAAGATACCGACGCGGATGGATACTTCACTGAGGGGATAGACGAGCTGAAGTATGATGTTAATCAGGACGGCAGATGGAATCCCATAGGTTTCATACCATCTTATGCCTTAACAGAGGATGGAGAAGTGAGGGTCAACTATATAGCCGGGCTTCGAACCGGGACCGCATACATCAAGGTCACCTCCGAGCCGACAGGAAATTTTCTCCAAGAGGATGTCAGCATCCTTTTGGTTCCCACCGACACTGTGGCATACATCGTTTTGATGCCGGATAATGCCAAAATCCAAGTGCGAGGGACTGGAGGTTTGGAAGCTACTCAGATAACCGCCATTTGCTATGACGATAATGGAAATCGAGTGGGAGCGGATTGGCCGGTGGAGTTTTATATTATGAATGGTCCGGGGGGGGGAGAAGCTCTCAACGGCGTTGCTCAGGATTCTGTCACCATAAATACCAACTCCTATGGCGAAGCAAAGGTGACTCTCTCCAGCGGCACCAAATCGGGTCCGGTGAGACTGCGAGCGAAGGTGGGCGCAGTCCTTTCCTATTCCAGCGTGGTCACAATCTGTGCAGGACCGCCGAAGGATATCTCCTTAGGGGTTACCCCTTGTAATATTCGGGGTTGGGATAAGGATTGTGTGGAGGCAACCATCTGTGCCTGTGTGGTGGACCTCTATGGAAATCCTGTGCCAGACTCCACCTCGGTACATTTTGGAACCGAGGAAGGAATGGTGCATTGTTGTGACAAGACCGAAAATGGGTGTGCCTATACTACCTATCTTTCCGGCGATCCCAGAAACGATGGTAAGGCTAAAATCTGGGCGGAAACCTGGGGAGAGGAGGGTAAGATATCTGACACGTGCATGTTGATCGTCTCTGGACCTCCTGCCAGCGTGACTTTTCTCACCTATCCTTCCAGCCTGTTAGCGGATGGAGTCTCCAAGGGGGATGTGGTGGTGGAGGTGCTGGACGTAAATGGTAACTTTGTCCTGGATCAAACAGCCGTGGAGATGAAGACCCAATTCGGTTCGATCAACTCAGGTAACACAAGCGACGGCTGTTATGCCAGCCTGTTTGAGACTGAGTTTGTAAGCGAGGTTTTACCTCAGGATTATTCCCTCACCTACACGGATCACGATGATGGAATTGGGGTGGTAAATGTTTTGACCGCCAAATCCGGGTTTGTGTCAAGCTCGGTAAACATAACCTTCCTCACGGGAAATACATACAGCAAGAACTGCGATATCGATATGGAGACCTCCGTTCCTCACGGCTCAACAGTTCCAGTGGTGGTGATCATCCGAGATCGGTATGGCAACCCCTTGGGTGGACATCTGGTGGTGGCGGATTCTGCAAACACCTCAGGGGGAACAATCACTGGATCAGCTTATACCAATGGATTTGGAGAGGCAACCGGATTCTCCTTTACAGCCACAACCGATCCTGCCATTGAAAACGGAGTGGTCTCCTTCTGTGACCAGGATCCTCGAGGAGGAGTTTGCATCGCGGTGAAAATCGAGATCGCTGATGATTAGAAGAAGGAAGGGAATGCATCAGATGAAAAAAGCTCTGTCTTTTGTGGCAGGGCTTTTTTCTTGCTTAAGTTTAGACAAGGTTAAATCGTTTGAACGAAGAAGTCAACGGACCGGCTTGATCGAACGTTAAAATATGTTATGTGGATCAAATCACCTGTTGAAAGCAGATTCGTATCTTTTGATCCTTTGGAAAAAGAAAATCATCAAAAGGTTAAGGTTCAAAATCCCACAGCAATATAAAAGAGGATGACAGATAGGATAAAGTTCTTGGGCACGGCCGGTGCGCGTTTCGTGATGATCAAGCAACTGCGATCATCCGCGGGAACCTGGATCACCTTAGAGAATAAAAATCTTCTTTTGGATCCAGGACCAGGAACCCTGACCAGGTGTGCCAAATGTAGACCACCTTTGGATCCCGCCCGGCTGGATGCCATCATCCTATCTCACCAGCATATCGATCATGCCAACGATGTGAACATCATGATCGAAGCGATGACCAACGGGGGATTTTCCAAAAGAGGGGCTTTGTTTGTTCCCCAATCTGCACTGGATGATGATCCTGTGGTTTTAAAATATGTGAGGGAATACGTAAAAGAGATTTTTATTCTCCGACAGGGAGCATCTTTTGCTTTGGGGAAGGTCAAAATCTCCACCCCCCTGCGTCACATCCACCCAGTTGAGACCTATGGGGTTGTGTTTAAGACACCTAAATATACCATCTCCTTTATCGTCGATTCCAGATTCTTTGAAGGATTGATTGAAAAATATAAAAAGAGCGATTTGATCGTAATCAATGTGGTTCGTCTTGATGGAAAAGGGGAAAAGAGTTTGGAGGTGGATCACCTTACCTTAGAGCAGACCGAAAAGCTCATAAAGGGGATAGCGCCAAGGCAAGCCATCTTGACCCATTTCGGCATGACCATGATTCGTTCCAAGCCCTGGGAGATGGCGGCTGATATGGAGAGAAAGATCGGAATTAAAACAATTGCCGCAAGCGATGGAATGGAATTTGATCTGGAAAAGGAACTTCTATAAGCGTTGGTTCAGGGAACCCTTAAAAACGCAGTTACCTGATTTATCAGGCACAACGAAGATGACCAGATGAATCGAGCAATTACGACATCATAATGTTGTATCGGGATTTTGTAATCCCGATGCAAAAACGTAGTTGCAGGAACTACCTGGTTGATAGCTTTTCCATACTCATAACTCGGGACGCATCCGTCATTTTTAAGGCTCTTTTCATTTTTCAACCACCTGGGGCTGAAAATCGGTGATCTTAATTGGTATAGTTGAATACTCGCTAACTCCCCTTCTGGAGAGCTTCGCAACAAAAATTATGCTCCTTTTGGTCTCCGGCTTGCGTTGATCGAAGACGAAGTTCCCCAGGCTGTAAACAATTATACCACCTTTGTATTCTTCGATTTTTTGAGGCACATGTGGGTGATGCCCTAAGATCAAATCAACGCCAGCATCTATCAATTGATGAGCAATCCTGACTTGCGTGGAGTTGGGCTTTTTCTGATATTCATCTCCCCAGTGCAAGGAGACCACCACAACGTCAGCTTTTTTAGCCAGCTTCTCAACAGCTGGGATCGCTTTGCCGGAATCATAGAAGGCGATGGCTGGATCATCGTCTTTGAGGGTGATCCAATCCATGGGATAGGCGCAGAAGGCCAAAAAGCCCACCCTTATATTTTTTCTCTCCAAGGTTGAAGGACCTAAAGCCTGCATAGAATTTTTCCCTGCTCCCACGAACTTTATCTTCTCTTTGGTCAAAAACTCTATGGTGCTCAGAATGCCTTTCTTTTGGCAGTCGAACATATGATTGTTTGCTAAAGAGACCATATCGAAGCCAGCAAATGATAGTCCTTCGGCATCCTCCGGCTGGATGCAAAAAAGGTTGCCTTTAGATTTTCCCGTTGACCGCGGGGAGAGGGCACATTCCAGATTGCAGAAGGCGATATCTGCCTCCCTTACGATCTGTTTTATTTTTTCAAAGGGATAGGAGGCTCCCATCTCTTTTACTTTTTTATTCACTCCTCTGGCCAGCATCACGTCCCCGACCGCCACCAATCTTATGAAGCATGTATCTTCTAATTGAGAGGTTGCGTTTTCCTCAATCCGTGCACCGGGACCACCGTAAATTCCCATATCAGAGGGACCTCCATCCGGATCGGTAAACAGGGGGTCACCCGAGTCTATGGCGGGAGAACCCGAGGAGAGAGAAAAATCAATTTTGCCTCTGAAGAGAGGATCCTTCGAGATATTGCCATCTTTGCCGGTCAAATCCTCCATGTCAAGGTAATTTCCTTCCTGGTTGTTCCATACGTCATTGTGGGAGATCACGAAGTTCTCCGGCTGGCCATTCATCCATATCCCCACACAGGGACAAACCCACTTTTTTCTCCAGCCGTTTTCGGTAACGATGTTGTTGATGAAAACTCCTCTGGCTGTTTGGCTCCAGGGAGCAAAGCCACAGTTGCCATTCCTGGTGATCACATTGTTGGAAGCTTCCATGAAGGAGTTTCCGGTAGCGATCATTCCCCAGCCTAAGTTATCAAAAACTGCATTATTTCTGACCACCGCCTTCGAATCTCCAAAGGTGCCGATTCCCTTCCAGTAGCCGGAGATTCGGTTTCGATAAACCAAAGCGGTAGCATCCCAGGTGATGCCAATTCCAGCACCGCGACCATCACATATCTGGTTATCTGCGATATAGGCATTTGCACCTCGGTATAAGGCGATTCCGTCCCAGCCGTTGTTTTCAATGATGTTATTCAGGATGAAAAGTTCTGAATTTTCCCTTCCGAACACTCCCCCGATGCCCACAACCACATCTTCGAGCCGATGAACGTTATCGCTGATCTTGACGTTTTTGATGGTAAGGGTGGAGAACTTTGCCACCACCCCAGCATCGGTAGCGTTTCCATCCGGATCGCGGACTCCTCCGGTGATCGTAAAATTCGTTATGATCGAACCTCTACTGTGATCAAACAAAACTCCGTATCCGGCCTTCGTGACCAGAATGGTGCTGTCTGTTCCACTGCCCACAATCTCCAAAGCCTTGTCTCTGATTAAGAACCCTCTGGTGGCTCTCACGTAAGTTTTATGCCTTTCGCAATTGCCACAAAGCTTCTCAAAATACGAATCTGGATGAGCCTCATACTTTCCTGGAAGTATGAAAATTTTGTCTCCAGAGGTGGCGGAATCTATGGCAGTTTGGAGATCCCGAAAGGGATCATCCTTTGCACCTGAGCCAATTTTCCCATCATTCAGATCATCCACATACCAGGTTCCAGCTTGGGATGGCAAGGGCAAAGATAGAAGAATTAAACTCAATAACGCTACTTGCAAGAAGTTTAACATAGGTCGCTCCTCAAATCTTCTGCACTGAAAAGATTTTCTTTTAAAAATTCTCAAAAATTTCTGGCAATATTGAAAACTCCGAAATGTGTTTTTAAACTGGACCAAAGTGAATTTTCCTTTTGAGAGAAGTTAAATCGTGGATTCCAGCCATCTTTACTTATGATATTGGATTTTTTCTTTAAGCAAGGAATCCACCAGAAACAGTCTGTCTTGCGCCCCCTCAAAGTGCGGTTCGATCTTCAAGCTTTGTCTCAATTCCTGTTTAGCCTGTTCCAATAGATTATTTCTGGCATAAGCCAGGCCCAGATTGTAATGGTAGATGGGATTTTGTGGATCTAAGCTCACCGCTTTCTGCAGTTGTCCGAGGGCTTCGGAGTAACGGGCGGTGGTATTATATAAGGTTCCCAGATTTGCATAAGCTTCTGCAAAATCCGGCTTTAACTTGATGGCGCTTTTTAGATAAGACTCCGCCAGATCCATTTTCCCTCTTTGCATCATCAGGGTGGCTAAGTTAAAATATGCCTTAGCCTTGATCTTTTTGAACTCCTCCTCGTAATCCTTCTTGAAATATAATGACTCAAGGTTATAATCAATATCAAAAGAGGGCTTGGCAGAAAGAATTTTTCGGTATGCCTGAATGGCTGAGTCGGGTTTTCCTTCGGTTTGGTAAATTTCTCCTAAAAGAAAATCTGCTTCAGGGAAGGAGCGAACATTCCGCAAGCCTGAAGCAATCGCTTCCTTTGCTTTTTGATAATCATGTTTGGCTTTATATGCTAAAGCCAGGTTCATATAGGCTTCGGGATAGTATGGTTTAAGTTCAATCGCCTTTCGGGCAGACCGAATGGCATCATCGTAAAGTTTCAATTTCAGATAGACTGCAGAAAGATTGTTATAAGCCCTGTCCTCCTGCGGGTGGTTCTTCAGCTCCAGCAAGAATTCCTTCTCTGAAAGTTTGTATTCTTGTTTCCGGAAAAAAACTATGCCCTTATTTAGATGGACTCGGGGCAGGAGGGGGTCCAGAGTTAAAGCTTTGTTATATTGTTCAAGAGCCAAATCCAGCTTGCCAGCGTTCAAATAAGCATTGCCCAAGCTGAAATAAGTTTGAAAGAAATTCCCCACCGATAGATTATAAAAATTTGAATTGGTGAAAAAGAAAAAGGGAAGACAAAGCAAAACGAAAACTGCTGTTTTTTTAAATTTTCTTGCAAAAAGCTTCTCCCAGAACCAAACCAAGGCGAATGCGGAGAAGATGATTAAAAAAGGTATCACCGGAAGTCTGAGTCTGGCGGTCACAAAAAACATAACTACGGTTAGCATATAGGAGAATACAAAAAGCACGGGCAAAAGGATACACCTGCGTGTGTTTGCTTTGTTGGTTCTCTTCATCATTGATAGGATCATTCCTGTCAATCCCAAAGGAGCTACAAACCAGAATCCAACAGGAAGGATTCCGAACAGTGAAGAGTATCTTTTAAAGAAGTATATATTCTGGTTGCAACTTACCTCAAACTTGTTCCAAAAGAGATAAAGCTTCTTTACCCAGAGTTTGAAAGCCCTTTCTGGCTCCTCGAGAAGAAATCTTATTCCCTTCTTGTAGTAGAAGCTGGATATCTCTGATGGTCTTAGAGTCCTGCCAGCCTCTTTTTGCGCCGTATGCTTGATGTCTCGATATTGCCAATCTTCCTTAAAGACGAAGGCGCTCATTCCATCAGCGTTTCTGTTATTTCCGATGAAAAAATTTATCCCTCCTTGGGAAGCGATCAAGACAAAATCTTTCTCTACCAGGTAATTTCTTAAGGTGACCGGAAGGATCATCAAGGTTGATCCCGCCAAAAACACGCTCCCCCAGGTTAAAATTTGTTTTAATCTTCTTTCTTTGATATACACCACGAAGATCCACAACCAGACGAAAGGTATGAAAAAAAGAATGTTGGGGCGGGTGATGGCGGAAAGTCCCAATATGGCTCCGCAGAGGGACCACCTTAAAAAATTAGGATGGTCTTTGGCTTTAAGGAGGGATAAAATCAAAAGGACATCGAAGAAGATCAAAAATGAGTCGAGCAGAAGTTGGTCCTCAAAATAAAAAAAGATTCCATAAAGGGCTGCTCCCAGACCGGCAAGTTTTGCCACCCTTTGATCGAAAAGTTCCTTTGCCAGAAAATAAACAAGGATACAGGAGGCTGATCCGAGCAGGTGTTGAATCAATCTGGGAATGAGATAATTATGTCCAAAGATCACATACACCAGTCCCAGAAGATATGGATAAAAGGGCGCTCGAAAGAAAACTTTGTTTCCTATCCAGTGCCCTTGGGCCAGACTTCGAGCCCACATATCATGATACAGGGCATCCGTGGTGGGGGAGAGGAAATAAGGGTTGCTCCTGACCTGAAGAAGGTAAATCAACCTCAGGATAAAAGCCAGAAAGAAAAGACAGATCAAGAAAAGCTTTTCTTTATCTTTCTTTAATAAGCTAAGCATTTTGTATCATTTGTTACAACGATCAGTTTATATTTCTTCTTCGAACTTGTCAAGTAAATAGGTGACCGATCTGTAGAGTGGCGAGGTGTTTTTGTGGATATTTCAAGGGAGTTTATGGTCCACTTCGGAGGATGGGGGGGAAAATCCTCGCCTTTGGTATGATCAGGGCAGGTGAGGCTTCCGGCTCCGCAGAAACAGGCGGGCACAGAGAGCCGACCCACCAGCTTCTGTAAAATGAGGCATGATTTAAATTCCCCTTTAGTAAGGGGTGGAAAAGGGATTTTGATCCTCTCTTCTGGATGCTGAGGATCAATTCCCTCCTTAGAAAAGAAGCGGTGCCGCAATGTAGTTGCCCGATTTATCAGGCACAACAAAAAGCGCTCAATGAATTAGGGAACTACGATATATTCTATAAAATCGGGTGCAGCTGATTTTTCTATTTTTGGGTCTTCTCCAGTTTAGTTGGTGGAATTTCGGATAGTGTCCGCAGGATTCAAATGAAAAGGACTTAAGATGATGGCAAATCTCAGGGGACCTCACCCCTCATTCGAGTCAAGTGACCTATCTTTCCCTCTCCATCCAGATGGATGGAGAGGGGGACAAAGGGGAAGAGGTAAAAAGCATGGTTTACACCCTGGGTCAAACCAAAAGCTTATTTAAGGGGTTCAACTTGCAAGAGACAGAAATTAGCAACTCTTTTGGAGAAGAGCCATATTTGTTTTGAAACTTTTGATGAATGGTCTTCATCAAGATGCGGGGATATAAGCTTGTTGGGTGAGCTTTTCTGAGGGGATTTCTTTCTCTTTAAAATGCCGATTTAGGTCTTTGAAAGTAACCCATCCACCAAAGGTTACCCCCGCATAAGTGCTAAAGAATCTCCACAGGATGGCAAATATGGGAAGATAGCCGGTTGGAACGATGGTGGACATAAGAGAGACCGAGCTAACTTCTGCAATTCCACTGGCTCCTGGGGTAGGAGAGAAGTAAAGAACAAAAAATTGGATTATCTGAAGATACATCACCTGCATGAAATTCACGTTCAGCCCCAGACCCTTTAAGATCACATAAGCTATGAGATACTTGTTGGAATAAAGCAGGATGGTCAGAAGGAAACTGATGAACAAGATCAACTTTTCCTTATGGAGGAAATGCTGCAGGTAAAATCTGAGCTGAACCACCTGATCCTTGAACTTCTCCGAGGCCCGCTTTTGTTTATCTTTGTCCCTTTTCCAGATTATCTGAGCAACCCAGAAAAAGATTTTGAATAAGAATCTGAGGGACTCCGGTTTTACCAACAGGAATACTCCCAGCAAGGAGACCAAGGAGAATACCAGAAAGCTGTATCGGATCAGATAGGCGATGCCCTTGGCGAATATCCCCCCGTCGGTGAAAAAGAAGACTACAAGAAAGGTGAGAAAGAAGAAAAACATGGAGGAGAGGAAGTTGATCACGCTGACTGATACGGCGCCGGATAGTGGAACCCCGCGCCGATTTAATATATAAAGCTGTGCCGGTCCACCACCGGTGTTGGAGGGAGTGACCGCAGCCACAAAGATGTTGGCTAAGTTTGCTTTTATACAGTCAAGCAGTCGTACCTTTTTCAAAATCTCTTTGGTGAAGAACACGTAAATGCGCAATCCCCCCAAAAAGAAATCCACTAATACCAGAAAAAGTGCCAAACACAAAAACTCAGCTTTAAACGAGTGGAAGGCTTTAAGGCTTTCGCCTGTGGTGGTGAAGAAAAACACGGTGGCAAATCCTAACACACTTAAGAGGCTAAAAAGCCTGAGACCCTTCAATATGTGTTTTTTATCAAAAGTCAAATCCATTTCTGTGTCCGTCTATTGAAATGATTCTGCTCAAGGTGTTTTTGATCCCTTTCCAGGTATAGAAACACTCCACCTCCCCTCTGCAACCGTACCAGCAAGCCTTGCATCTGTTTTTCCTTTGTTTCTGAAGAAGTGCATTTTTTAAATCGTCAATTTCTATGGTCTTGATATTCCCCACCGGGTTTCTGAGATCCTCAACGCATTTGGCTATGTCTCCCTTTTGGTCGATATTGAAAAACAGTCTTCCCGCCTGGCAGTTGTCGATTCCCTCTTGGAAGAACTGATCATACCTTCTTAAGTATTCTTCGCTGGATTTGAAGTTGGGATATTTTCTTTTGAGTTTAAGAAGGTGGTCGGAGACATCCTGGGTGATGATGTGGTTGTGGCTTATACCATCGGGATTACCCTCGGTTTTTATATGGGCATAGGGCTGAAGGGTAAACTCCGCCCCCAGCCTTTTTGCCAGAATTAAAAGCTTCTCGATTTGGTCTATGTTTTCTCTAAGGAGAACTGCAGAGATGTTTACCTTTTGAAGTTTGTTCGTCCTTGCCTGAACGAAGTATTTAACCGCATCGACTGCTCTTTTGAAGGCACCTTCTTTTCCTCGGTTTTCGTCGTGTTTCTTCTCGTCAGCAAAATCTATCGAAATCACCGCCCCAAAAAGTCCCGATCGAAAAAGTCTTTTAGCCACCTCCGGCGTTACCAGCCATCCGTTGGTGGTAACAAAAGGAAGATGATGAACGGAGACAGCTTCAACTATTTCAGGCAGATCTTTCCGGATGAAAGGTTCCCCCCCTGCCAGCGAGACGAACATCGGTCCGATCTTTCTTAGCTTCCTTGCACCGTGGGCGAAATCCGAGACGGAAAGCTCCTGGTCTTTTGTGGCCTTCATCCTCCAGTAACCACAGAAGGAACAACGAAAATTGCATCGGTAGGTTACCTGCCAGGAGCAATATAACAGAGTTTTTGACAAATAGGAAAAGGCTAAGTCGAAAGTCTTTTTGTAAAATTCAGAGCGGGTCACAAGAAATTTCCTTGGCCAGTTTTAGATTCCAATTCTGCACTTTTTTTCTTCAGAAAAGAAAGAGGATCAACTCACAGTTGTCAAGTGAAAAATAGAGGGAAGCTGTGATGTCTGCTAAAGAATATACATGTAGCTCACCTCTCAATTGATGAAGATATCAGGGTTAAACCCGCGAAAGAAGCGATGCAGGAAAAGTGGTTCACAAATCATCGGATAAAGTTAGGTCCCTTTCAAAACTTCCTGCTCTAAAAGTCTTTTTTTGTAGAAGGAGATGATATCTGATTTTTTCAGGATGCCCAGAAGTTTTTTGGGATTGTGCTTATCCACCACCGGCAGCCCGTCGTAATCCCGCACCTCAAATTTTGAAAGGGCTGAACCCAAGTTTTCATCCGGGGTGATGGTGGGTGCATTGATTGACATGATATCTTCAACGATCACCAGATTCTCCAGCATCCTTTTGGTCATCACCGATCGTATATCCTGCAGAGTTAGGATCCCTTCCAGCTCACCTCTTCGATTCAGAACCGGAAACATATTCTCTCGGCTCTGCTCCACAAATTGTAAAAGCTTAGACAGGGGCATGTCTTGGGGAAGAGCTTGCCAGGTGGTGCTCATCACCTCCTGAACCGATATGCCTTCTAAAAGCGTTCTGTCCTTTCCGGCCTTCAGGGTTATGCCCCTGCGGCTTAACTTCAAGGTATAAATTGACTCTCGATGCAATCGGTTAGAAAGAAGGGTGCTTATCACCGAGGCTAACATCAAGGGGAGGATGATTCTATAGTCGCCGGTCATCTCAAAAATGATCAGCATGGCGGTGATGGGCGCATGGGTGGTTCCTGCAACCAAGGCACTCATTCCCACCAAGGCATATGCACCTGGGGTGGCAGTAATTTGAGGAAAGGCGAGATGAACCAAGTTGCCAAAAAATCCTCCTAACATAGCACCCATGAAAAGCGATGGCGCAAAGATTCCTCCAGACCCCCCGGAACCTAAGGTTAAAGAGGTAGCAATAATTTTTAAAAATACCAGCAAAATCAAAAGCCAAATTACCATCTGCTCGTGCAAGGCCGCACCTATAGCCTCGTAGCCCACGCCAAAAAGTTGAGGATAGAAGACCCCGATTATTCCCAACATCAATCCTCCCAAGAGGGGTTTCAAAAGATCATTTATTCTCCAAGCCTCAAAGATGTCTTCGAATTTATATAAGGTTTTGATGAACAGAACGGAGAAAAAACCGGCTAACAATCCCAGTCCCATGTACATGGGCATCTCCCATACACTCACCAAATCATAGTGGGGGACCAGAAATGCGGGATAGTTTCCTAAAAACGCCCGAGAGATGATCGTGGCTACTACCGAAGAGAGGATCACCGGGCTGAACGCATAGATGGTGAAGTCACCTAAAATGATCTCTAAAGCGAAGAGAACGCCAGCTATAGGGGCATTGAAGGTTGCCGATATTCCCGCCGCAGCTCCACAGCCCACCAGTATCTTCACCCTTTCTCCTGACATCTTGAACATTTGCCCGACCGTGGATCCAAGAGCAGAACCTATTTGGACGATTGGTCCCTCCCTCCCAGCTGAGCCGCCGGAACCGATGCATACCGACGAGGCGATGGATTTTGCCAAGGCGATGAGAGGACGAATGATTCCTCCTCTCAAGGCCACTGCCAACATCACCTCGGGCACTCCGTGTCCCCGAGCCTCTTTGGCTAAGCGATAGGTGATGGGGGCAACCAAAAGACCCCCAGCCGCAGGTATCAATGGGATCAGGATCTTGGGGTGCGAGGTTATCTGAGAGAAAAGCAGTGTGCCGTAGTCAAAGAAAAGTGTATGGAAGGCGCCGATGAGCCACCGAAAAATCACAGCACCGAAGCCACCACCTACACCCACCACCACTGAGAGGATGATTAAAACCCGTTGTTCGTAAAGCTTGAAACTGTCAATGGACTTGTGAAACCAAGCAGCTACCTTTGCACCAACCTCATTTAGCATATTTGGCAAAATAAAAAATTTTTCTGAATATGCAAGTAAACATTAAACTGATTTGGGTTCACTGATGCGGTATGATAAATTGGAGGCAAGCTTTTCTATCTTTTTCCGCAAGTTCCGCATAGGCAAACCCTTGATGAATCGGGCATACGATATATTCTTTTCCATAAGGAGGCTGTGTCGAACGATGTAGTTGCCTGATTTATCAGGCACAACGAAGATGGCCCGATGAATCGGGCAACTACGGCGTATAACGTGTTGCATCGGGATTTTGCAACCTCTTTGCGGAACTCAGTCTCATCTGAATATGGAATCAGGAAAACAATTTCCGGACTCAACCTAACAGCTCTTATGGAGAGGACCTTTTCCCGATAACTTTAAAAGAACATCTCTCTTAAACCACCCCGGCTTTTCTCAATTTTAATCTCTGGCAGGGCTTTAATGTTGATGCGGAAATAGTAGCCTTTTCTATATCCGGTGGCGATCCAGGTGAACCTTCCCTCCCAACAATGCATATCCCGGTAAAATTCGAAGGTCTGCTCGGTGATTTTCCTTTCGGTAAAGTCGTATCTGGCATGGTAATTCAAAAGCCATTTTGGGGTGAAGGGTAGACGCAAGGAAAAGGTGATCCAGTGAGTTTTGCTCCCCCCTCTTGTCTGGCTGAATCTATGACTAATGTTTATGCTCCAGGATTGAGTTACCGTCTTCAGAGAGCCTTCTGTATTTCGGTTCTCTTTTTTCGATGATGCCGTTTGGCCAAAGGTTTCTTTTTTAGCCTCCTTTGTTCCTACTATTTTTTCCTCCCAGCTTCCGTGGAGATTGATGCGGTTATCCAGGCTGAAGGATAGCCAACGGGGCGAGAGCAGATTCAATCTGT
>JAOZNS010000246.1 GCA_029933635.1 Candidatus Zixiibacteriota bacterium
ACCGCATGTTCCCTGGAGGATCCACATCCGAAGTTTTTTCCTGCCACCACGATGTCCCCCCGCTTCACCTCTTTGGCAAAATTTTCCATTGCTGGGACGAACTCCATGGCATGTTTTGCCATCTGTTTGGGATCGGTCAACGGAAGATATTGCCCGTGATAGATCTGATCGGTATCGATTTCATCACCCACCACCCAGGCTTTTCCTTTCAATTTTTTGATCATACCACGCTCCTTTAGGCTTAAGGGTTGAAACCTTTAAAAATTAATACGAGGGGAGAAAAAATCAATTTTAAAGGCGTCGGAATTTTTCTTTTTCAACCCTCTAACAAAGTTCAAGTTTCATTGAAAATCTGCAGGAAAGTTCTGAAGCTGTGTTTACCCTGGCTCTTTTCAGACGAACTCATCGGTAAAAAAGATTTCCATCCTCTATGGCTGTATAATTTTCTCAAGTAGCTTTTTGGCTGGAGCAAAGCTTGAATCTGCGGATAAAGCCTCATTTAATTCCTTAACAGCCTCCTCTTTAAGATTGCTCATCATATAGGCAACCGCAAGGTAATAGCACACCCTGGGATCACAAGGCATTAAGCTTTTCGCCCGATGGTATGCTCCTATAGCCTTTCCGAGATTACCAGCTTCTAAATACCAGTTTCCTAAGTTTAAGTGAGCCGAGCCATAATCGGGATTGATGCTTATAGCTTTCTCGAACTCCAAGAAAGCCTTCTGTCTCAACCCTTTTTTGATATAGGCTGTTCCCAGATTGTTATGGGCCAGCTCATAATCCGGTCTAAGCTTCAACGTTTCTCTGAAAAGAATGATTGCCTGATCGATCCTTCCCCCCCTGTAATATAGCTCTCCCAGGTCGTTATATGCTTTATAATATTCAGGATCAACCTCAATGCATGCCTGAAATTTTTCCTCCGCCTCCTGATACCTTCCTTGGTCTTCATATAGACGTCCCAGATTATATAAAGGATCGGGCCAGAGGCGATGATAATCAGAGGCTTTGAGATACGATTCCTCCGCTTTTGAGACCTCACCTTTTGTTTGGTGAATCAGACCAAGGTTATTATATGCCAGCGCCGCACGGGGGAAAAGATCTATCACCCGACGATACATTTCCTGTGCCTCATCCATTTTGTTTTCCTTCTGATAAAGAAGCCCCAGATGATAAAAGGCCATCAGATGATCGGGTTGAAGCCTCAAAGCCTGGTTATATTCTTCCTTTGCCCGTTCGAACTTGCCAGCCCTTTGATAAACCAAGCCCAGATTATAATGTTCTTCGGCTTCATCCTTAGAGGTGGGTTCATGCTGTCGCATGTTGGAAAGAAAACAAAAGATTAAGAAGATCAAAAGAGAGACAAAAACTTCCTTGAGCTTTTTGGCCCTCAGTTTTTCATGCCACCAGCACAAGGCGAAACCGGCAAAGATGATCAAAAAGGAGACCAGGGGAAGACGATACCTGGCACAGATGAAGAAAAAAAGTAAAGCCACCGTCTGGGAGAGGAGAAAGTATAAAATCAAAATCGGTTTGGGATCTTTACCTTTGGACTTGGATCGATCCTGAAAGAAAAAAATTATCCCCGCAAGGCTCAACGGCAGAAGAAGGCCGAACGGAAAATATATCACCCACCTCCATAGCAAAAACTTAAGGGGAAAAGAAAAATCCCTGAAGAGATAAAGGTCCTGGTTTCTTTTTATCTCATACCCATCGAGGATCAAAAGAAGTTTCCGGAAAAGCAACTTCACATATGAGAAGGGCCGACCTTTTATAAATGAAAATGCTTCACCCCAGAAGAAGTTTGATCTTTCTGATGGTTTGTGCAAGCCACGTTGCAATGGGCGCTGCACAAGCTCCTCCCACTTTATTCCGGGTCTAATGGAGGTGGTCTTTTCATAATCCGGGTTGTTACCGATGAAGAAATTAATTCCCGAGTTTGAGGAGATCAACACCAGGTCTTTTCCCACGATCAAGTTTCTGACCAGAGTAAAAGAGAGCACCAAAAGAAATCCTGTCACCAATGTGAGGCAGAAGTTTACTATCTTAATCGCTGATAATTTACTTCTTATATGAATTATAATGACCCAGAGAATGACGAAAGGGAGAAAGGTCATGGTCAAGCCATGAGTTATTGAAGAAAGACCCAAGATGATCCCGGCTGAGAACAATTTGATCTTCTTGGGATGATCAAGAAAGGAAAACAAAACTAACACCAAAGTTAGATTAAAAACGATAATAAGCACCGGATTTAGAAGCTCGGCTTCAAAAAACATGAAAGGCGCGTAAAATACAGCTATCAGGAAAGCAATCATTCCAATCCTTGGATTGAAGGCGGTTTTGGCTACCTGGTATAGGAGCAGGCAATTAGCCGAGCCTATCAAAATCTGGATAAGCCTTGCTAAAAAAAGGTCGTGTCCAAAAAGGAAGTAAACGGTCGCCAAAAAATAGGGATAGAGTGGAGCCTGCCAGAATACCTTCCTCCCGATCCAATCACCTCCTGCTATCTTCTGGGCCAGATCATCATAGGTTTTGCTATCAATGATGGGAAAATCAAAGAAGGGGTTATCGGCAATGGAGAAAAGATGCAAAAGCCGAGGAAGGAGGGCAAAGAGAAATAAAAGAAGATAAAACCAAAAAGAGCTTCTGTTGACCCACCGGGAGGCTAAGCCTTGCTGGGTAGATTGGTTCATCTTGATTTCATTTAGGTTAAACTTATTCCAGTACCAAGTCAAAATTAACCTGATAAAGGAGAAATGTCAAATTACAAAATTCAAGGTTGCCTCCCGATACGATATAATTAATCCTTTCGCCTTTCATAACAGCTCCTCAGAATTTATTCCTCCGTATTTCCAAGTTGGAATCCACCCTGCCAAAGGAACGCCTTTCAGGTAATTGGGAACGGAAGGAAAGGATTGGATTCAAGAGTGGTTCTGGAACATAGGAGGCACTTCATTTACCCCTCCTTTTCTCCACCGGATGGGGAAGGAGGTATGAAGGGGGTTAAGTCTTGTTGTCCAATGGGAAAAAGTTGGTAAGTTTTTTCAATACGGGCTAACCCCTGCCATTCTAAAGCAGAATCGAAAAAACTATTCCCACTCAATCGTAGCTGGAGGTTTTGAGGAGATATCGAATACCACCCGGTTGACACCTTTCACCTGATTTATGATTCGATTGGATATCTTCCCTAAAACCTCTGGCGGAAGTTTTGCCCAGTCGGCGGTCATCCCATCCACGGAGGTGACCGCCCGCAAAGCTATCACATTTTCGTAGGTCCTTTCATCTCCCATAACGCCCACGCTCTGAACGGGCAAAAGCACGCAGAAAGCCTGCCACACCTTCTCATACAGATCAGCCTGCTTCAGTTCGGAGATGAAAATATCATCCGCCTCTCGTAAGAGGCGCAGTCTCTCTTTGGTAACCTCACCCAGCACTCTGACTGCCAGACCGGGTCCGGGAAATGGATGCCGTCTGAGGATTTCTTCCGGTAGATTCAGTTGTTTCCCCAGTTTCCTCACTTCATCCTTAAACAGCTCTCTTAAGGGCTCAATCAACCTTAAGTTCATCATTTCCGGCAAGCCACCTACATTATGGTGTGACTTTATGGTGGCAGAGGGTCCTTTAAAAGAGGTGCTTTCGATTACGTCAGGATACAAAGTGCCCTGGGCTAAGAACTTGACATCCTTTATCCTTTTGGCTTCCTCCTCGAATACTTGGATAAATACCTTTCCGATGATCTTTCTTTTCTCCTCTGGATCGGTCATACCTTTAAGCGAAGTTAAAAACTTTTA
>JAOZNS010000247.1 GCA_029933635.1 Candidatus Zixiibacteriota bacterium
TGTGATAGAACACAAAGTCCATACAGCGGCAACCTTTACGTCACCTGGACCAGATTTACCAACAATCAAACCATCACCTATATCAAGTGTGCTCGTTCCACTGATGGAGGGCAAACTTTTGAAAGCCCACCAGTCACTGTCAGCGATTATTCCGGCGTGCAATGGCCCGTTCCCGCTGTGGGTCCTAACGGTGAAGTTTACGTTGCCTGGTTTGACTATAACTGGCCCCGAATTAGCCTTGATAAGTCCACCGATGGAGGCGTAAGTTTTGGCACCGATATCGGGGTTCAGGACGTCAATGGATACCACGACTATATAAATGGAGGAATCCTTGTGTTTCCCTTTCCGGCAATGGATGTGGACATCACCGGTGGTCTATATAATGGCTATGTATATATCGCCTACATGGATTATGGCGACACGGATACAGATATTTTATTCACCCGCTCTACGGATGGAGGAAACACGTGGAGCACCCCCATAAAAATAAACGACGATCCGTCGGGCAATGGATCTGATCAGTTTCATCCCTGGACCTTTGTGGACCGAGATGGCACAATAAATGTGGTGTTTTACGATAGAAGAAACGACCCAGACAATTTTCTGATGGACGTGTATCTTGCCCAATCTACAGATGGTGGTGAAACCTGGAGCCCTAACAAAAGGGTAACCACCGTCTCCTCAGATCCGACCGCGGGACAGATTAAAGCTGGACTTTTGGGTGAATATATAGGTGTTACTGCTTTCGATGGATGTGTGCATCCGGTATGGACCGATACCCGTTTGGGTAATCAAGACGTTTTCACCGCCAGAGTGTATTGCATTCCCTATGGGGATGTCAATGGGGATGGTGAGATAAATATAGGCGATGTGGTATATCTGATAGGTTATTTATGGAAAGATGGTCCTCCTCCGGATCCCTACGAGGCAGGAGATGCCAATTGCGATGGGGCAGTTACCGTTTCAGATGTAGTTACCTTAATAAACTATCTGTTTCGCGGTGGTCCTCCTCCCGGCTGCGATCCTAAATGATCCAAATCCTTATGGATCCCTATTGTTTTGATTTTATTTTCAACCCGCTCACAAAAAATTAAGAGGGTAGATCCGGCTGTCCATTTGGACTGCCCGCCAGTGAAAAAATCCGACCTACCGTTCTTGTCCCATTCTAATGATTTCATAAAGACGACATCTGTTCTCCGCTCGATGCAAAGCGGCCAAAGCCCGTGGGATGTCGATCTTCTTCTCCTTTGATTTCAACCTTCGTTTAGCACGCTGGAGAGCTTTTTTTGCCCTTTCGTAATCTATGTCTTCGACAGATTCAATGGAGTAAGCTAAGATGGTTACATGGTTTTTGAACACTTCCAAAAATCCTCCACCCAGTGCAAAGATCAATTCCTGATTCTTGTTGTCCTTCACGGTCAACTTGCCCGGAACCAAGGCGGTGATTAAAGGAGCATGATCGGTTAAAACTCCCAGATAGCCTTCTGACCCGGGAGCGACCAAGGATACTACTTTCCCTTCATAAAAAATCTTTTCTGGCGTTACGATGGTCAGAAGATACATATCACTTCATTCTTTTCGCAAGCCAAAGCCCGTTTAAGCCAGATGATCTGCAATTACTTTGATCTATGGGATCGGGCATTTAGTTCTGCCAATCCGATCCCCGACAGTCCATCAAATTTCAAAACCAATTTCACGAGACCATTCCCCTCTTTTTCAGCTCCTCGGCTTTTTCGTAAACCTCCTCTATTCCGCCGAGCATGTAAAATGCCTGTTCCGGTATATCATCCATTTCTCCGCTTATGATCTTTTTGAAGCCTTTGATGGTATCCTCCAGCCTCACATATCGACCGTGGGTTCCGGTAAAAGCCTCCGCCACAAAGAATGGTTGCGACAGAAACTTCTGAATTCGTCGCGCCCTTCCCACCAGTATCTTATCCTCTTCTGAAAGTTCGTCCATTCCCAAGATAGCGATGATGTCCTGAAGGTCTTTGTATCTCTGCAAAATCCTCTGCACCTCTCTGGCTGTCTGATAGTGTTCCTCCCCCAGTATGCGGGGGTCCAGAATGCGGGAGGTGGAAGCTAAAGGGTCGACCGCGGGATAAATTCCCAGCTCCACGATTTGACGGGATAGGACTGTGGTTGCATCTAAGTGAGAGAAGGTGGTGGCAGGGGCTGGATCGGTCAGATCGTCCGCTGGAACAAAGATGGCTTGAACCGAGGTGATGGAGCCACTTTTGGTGGAGGTGATCCTTTCCTCCAACTCACCTAATTCGGTGCCCAGGGTGGGCTGATAACCCACTGCAGATGGCATCCGGCCTAAAAGAGCCGAAACTTCAGATCCAGCTTGCACGAATCGGAAGATGTTATCGATGAACAGCAGAACATCCTGATGCTCTTCGTCCCTGAAGTACTCAGCCATAGCCAAGCCGGAAAGTCCCACCCTCAGGCGAGCGCCCGGAGGCTCGTTCATCTGACCAAAGACCATCACAGTTTTCGAAATGACCCCCGATTCCTTCATCTCCAGCCATAAGTCATTTCCCTCTCTGGTTCTTTCTCCCACTCCACAGAAGACCGAGTAACCTCCATGCTCGGTGGCAATGTTCCTGATCAGCTCCATCACGATCACAGTTTTCCCCACCCCGGCACCCCCAAAAAGCCCCACCTTTCCACCCCTGGCATAAGGCTCAAGCAGGTCAATCACCTTTATGCCAGTCTCAAGTATAGAGGTTTCAGTCTCCTGATCCTTCAAAGTAGGGGCCGGCCTATGAATGGGATATCTTTTATCGGCATTCTTGACCGGTCCCAGCTCATCGATCGGCTCACCTAAGAGGTTAAATATTCTTCCTAAGGTTCCCTCTCCCACCGGCACGGTGATTGGTGCGCCGGTATCCAACGCGGGCATTCCTCGAACCAAACCATCGGTGGACCCCAAGGAAACACACCTGACCAGATTATCTCCCACATGTAACGCCACCTCCACGGTGAGGTCAATTCCCCGGTCCTTATCTTGAATCTTTATGGCATTATAGATGTTGGGGAGTTTGTCGGGATCAAACTCGCAATCCACAGTTGCCCCTATCACCTGTTTCACCTTTCCGTAATTTGGATCTCCCACGTTAACTCCTTCTTTCTATAAATGATTCACCGGCAAGTTTTTCTTTTTTCTATTTGTATCTATCCTTTCATAGCTTCCCCGCTGGTGGTGATCTCCAGCATCTCCTTGGTGATGGATGCCTGTCTCAGTTTATTCATAACCAGGGTGAGATGATCTATCATCTCCTCTGCGTTCTTGGTAGCGGCACCCATGGAGATCATACGTGAGCCATGTTCGGAGGCAAAGGATTCAGCTAAGGTCATTTGAACACGGGTCATGCAGTAATGGGGAAGAAGGGTGGAGAAGATCCTCTTTGGATTAGGCTCGAAAATGTAATCTATATGGCGATCCTTATCCTCCATTCTCATCTGGCTTTCAATATTAAGAAATTTCTCCACGGTAACTTTGTAACTTACCGGAGAAAGAAATCTGGTATAGACGAAATATATCTCATCCATCTCACCGGAGAGGAACAGACTGACCAACTCTTGAGTGATTTCCTTTATTTGTGCCATGATTAAATTTCCAGCCAGACCCAGATATTTCTGTCTGATCTCCCACGGTCTTTTTATGTAATAAACGTATCCCTTTCTCCCGATAATTATTAAAGCGGCCTTCCTCCTTTCATATCTTTCTAAAAATTCATCTGCTTTGTGTAAGACGTTGTTATTGTAGGATCCGCAT
>JAOZNS010000248.1 GCA_029933635.1 Candidatus Zixiibacteriota bacterium
TTATTATCTTCTGCTGACCTGTTATCTACATCCCTCCTAATTCTTAAATGCTTCCTTATCTCATATTGAAATGCCAAACTAAGTCTTAACTGTTACATATAAAACAGGGATGAAGCTTCAATGGTTGAAACTTTCGATTACGCCTTCCTTTAAGCCCACTCAAAAATTCCAGACAAAACGCATGCTTTTCGACCAAGATAAAAAGCCAAGAGATCAGCTAATCAGTTGCTTTCAAAAAATTATATGCGCCTTGAGGGAATCGAACCCCCGACCCACTGATTAAGAGTCAGTTGCTCTACCTAGCTGAGCTAAAGGCGCACGTTTTGATTATATACGTTTCTGCGCCTCATGTCAAGAAAATCCTTTGGCACAATTAAAAGCATAAAATAGATTTTTTTGATAAGATGCCTGAAAAAACGGTGAAAAGCAATCGGGCAGGGGACTGACCCAGGAAAAACTGATAACTTCATTTCCATAGATAGGTTTTCCAACTCTGCCGGAGAGTTTTTCCGGGATCTTTTAATTTTCCTTTACAATCAGCTCCTCGGGAGTTAAATTTGTTTGTTATGACCAATAGGGTGATTTTGATCATTCTGGATGCCTGTGGAATCGGGGAATTGCCCGATGCGCAACTCTATCAGGATGAAGGATCAAATACCATAGTTAATACTGCAAAGGCGGTAGGGGGCTTGAGATTGCCCAATCTGCAGAAATTAGGCTTGGGAAACATCGCCAGAATTTCGGGAGTGAATCCCACCCCATCTGCGCTGGCTAACTACGGTAAGATGGCAGAGCTTTCTGTTGGAAAGGATAGCACCATCGGGCACTGGGAGATTATGGGATTGATCACCAGGAAACCCTTCCCGGTTTATCCCCATGGTTTTCCGCAAAAGATAATTCGACAATTCGAAAAGGCTATCGGAAGGAAAATCCTGGGCAACAAACCAGCCTCTGGCACTGAGATAATAAAAGAGTTAGGAGAAGAACACTTAAAAACAGGCAAACCCATAGTCTACACTTCGGCTGACAGCGTATTCCAGATAGCCGCACATGAGGAGATCATTCCGGTAGACCAGCTATATGAGCTGTGCATGATTGCACGAAAGATGTTGGTGGGTGAATATGGAGTTAACAGGGTGATTGCCCGCCCGTTTGTGGGAAAGCCGGGATCATTCCAGAGAACGGAAAGACGGAAGGATTTTTCACTCCCTCCGTGGTCCGAAACCGTTTTAGATTTGTTGAAAAAAAATAACATTCCGGTGATTGGCCTTGGTAAGATTGAAGACTTGTTTGCAGGTAAAGGCTTAACCCAAAGCATCCACACCAAGAACAACTCAGATGGCATGGATAAACTTGTCGAGGTGGTGAGGCTGAATAAAATGGGGCTTATTCTAATTAACCTGGTTGATTTCGATATGCTATGGGGACATCGTAACAACCCCTCTGCTTTTGCGATGGGACTGGAGGAATTCGATCGAAGATTGCCGGAGGTGATGGAGCTGATGGAAAAGGAGGATATATTGATCATCACCGCAGATCACGGATGTGACCCCACCACCCCCAGCACCGACCATTCGCGAGAGTACGTTCCTCTTCTGGTTTATGGGAGATTGATCAAAAGTAACATAAATCTGGGAATCAGGGAAAGCTTTTCCGACGTGGGTGCCACCATAGCTGAAATCTTTAATGTAAAGGGAACTGGATGCGGAAAAAGCTTTTTTCACCAGATTCAAATGAAAGCATGATCCTCAGTTTGTAATTTGTGGAAAAGGTGAAAGCTAAAGTTTATTTTTCATATGTTGATTCATAGAAGGACAACTGTCGAATGACACGTCAGCTACATCATGTGCGAACAGCACACTTAGGATAGAATCTAAAGTCGCCAAATTATGTCATAAGCTGTGAGAGAGAAGGACTTAATACAAAAGGCAAAAAAGGCCAGGCTTAAAGCTTACGCTCCTTATTCTAACCTGAAGGTGGGGGCCGCACTTTTGACCAAGCGCGGGAAGATCTACACGGGTGCAAATGTGGAAAATTCCACCTTCGGCTTGACCATATGCGCTGAGAGGCTCGCTGTATTTAAAGCGGTAAACAAGGGAGATAAAAATTTTGCAATGATCGCTGTGGTGACAGATAAAGATCCACCGATCACCCCCTGTGGAGCCTGCCGGCAGGTGCTCTCCGAATTTAGCAAGGATCTAAAGATTCTATGCGCAAACTTACAAGGAAAGGTGAAAAAATATAGTTTAAAGGAACTTCTACCCAAAGCTTTCAAGAAAACCCTATCAGATTAGTGGGACCGAAATCCTTCATCTATATTCTTTGCTTTTAGTTTGCCAAGCAATCTTTCTGACCAAGAGGTGCAAATGAATATAGCTCAAATGATAGATCAATCCTTGTTGAAGCCTGATGTTACCCGACAACAGATCGAACAGCTCTGCCTGGAGGGAAGAAAATATAATTTCTTCAGCATATGCGTCAATCCAGTGTGGGTAAGACTTTGCAAAAGGATGCTTTACCAATCTGAAGTTAAAATCTGCACCGTCTCAGGATTCCCTTTGGGAGCCAACAACCCGGAGGTTAAAGCCAGGGAGGCTGAGCTGGCGATAAAGGAGGGCGCAGATGAGGTCGATATGGTGATGAACATAGGAGCCTTCAAAACCGGTGACTTCCTGGTGGTGGAAAAGGAGATCAAGGAGGTTCGAAACGCTGTGGGAAAGGATAAAATACTGAAGGTGATTATAGAAGCTGGCGTTTTGACCAACCAGGAGAAGGTGAAAGCCACACAGATAGTCAAAGCCTGTGGAGCAGATTTTGTCAAGACATCCACCGGATTTGGATACGGTGGGGCAACTATTGAGGATGTGAAGTTGTTGAGAGAGATCTCCGGCGAAAGTATGGGAGTAAAAGCTTCCGGAGGGATAAGAGATTATCAAACCGCCTTAAGTTTGATTCAGGCAGGCGCCACCAGGATAGGCACCTCCTCCGGAGTAAAAATTGTTGAGGAGAGCCTTTCGGCTGAAAACTGATGTGGAGCCAGCAAAAAATCTATATTTGTTAAAGATCAATATACATTATGATAACTGATCGCTACCACAAATATGAAAATATCTATTCAGATAAGAACTTAAAGTATCTCCAGGTAAGCCAGAAAATCGTTGATTTCCTGTTCGGATAACGAGGATTTGAAGGAGGGCATGTTCTTATATGGATCGGTCAATTGCCGGATCACATTCTTTGGAATGGCCGGTGGTCCACTTACAGGCAGGAAGCTTCTCCCTTTTCAGAATCTCTTTTAAGCCAGGACCCACCTTTAACTCACGCCGATCTGCATAATGGCAGAAGGAGCACTTATTCACAAAAAGCGACTCTCCCCTTTGAACATCTTCTATCAAGTTAACATCGGAGGGCTTTTTCCAGCTTCAACTGATGATTGACTGGCGGTGAGGAAAAAATATCCAGCAGAGGTGCAGAATACCACAAAGGCTAAGGAGAAGAGGGTCATACCTAAGCCAGGCACATATCTGAGAAACTGTTTGTAAAATTGAATTATGGAAAGCTTAAGAGCAAGAACGACAAAAAGGCTCAAAGCCAAAACTCCGTGAAAGATGGCTCTCACTGAAAGTCCTCCATCCCCCACTTCGGCAGTATATGGGGTTGTTGCCGAACTCTTTTAGTTCAAGGGCTAAATGGACTATAAATTGCTTGCGGAG
>JAOZNS010000049.1 GCA_029933635.1 Candidatus Zixiibacteriota bacterium
GAGGTTTTAGCTCAACAGTTATCTCTCCACCTTGGGGCATGGCTTGCGCTGAGTTCTGTAAAAGATTCAGAAGGACTTGCCGAAACTGTTCCGGATCTATTTGACAGAAAATCTTATCTTGGGGATAGCATCTGTTCAGCCGAATATCTGTGGTGCCTTGGGAGGCATCCATCTCAAAAAAGTTTATCACCTCATCGATGAACTGAACCACATTGACACTGCGGGGATTCAGCTTCACAGGCTTGGTATGGTCTAAAAGATTTTTGACGATGGCATCCAAGGTATCCACTCCCTCCATTATTTTCTTGACCCATCTTGCCTTGGGATCTTTCTGGTCTAACTCCCTTTCCAAAAGTTCTGCGAAACCTCGAATTCCTCCCAGAGGATTTTTCACCTCATGAGCCATCACCGCCGCCATCTCCCCTAAAGCGGCTAAGGTTTTAAACCGCATCATCTCTTCTTGCATCTGTTTCCGCTCGGTCAGATTGAAAAACACCTCTACCGCCCCCAGAATTTCGCCTTCTTTGTCCCTTAAGAGTGAAGTGGAAAAACCTACGGATACCCTTTCTCCCTTTTTGGACCGGACCTCTTTTTCCTCATTTGAATGCTGTTTTTGAGATTTAAGAACAAAGGGCAGGGTAAGCTTCTCCTCAACTCCTTTCCCCAAAAGCTCCTGGTAAGATTTACCTATCACCTCCTCGGCTCGATATCCCAAAATCTCCTCTGCAGCCCGATTGAAGAGAGTTATCTTGCCATCCAGATCTATGGCTAAAACTCCTGAGGTCAAACTCTCCAAGATATTATTCAGATAGCCAGAGATCCTCTCCTTTTCTGCCAGGCTTTGTTTAAGCTCCAAATTGGTGAGTTCCAATTTCAGGTTCAAGCTCTCAAATTTCTTCTCTAAATCTTTATATGCGGCATGTAGTTTTCGAACGATCTGGTTGAACTTGGAAAAATCCGTCGAGGAGACATTCAGATCCTCAATTGAAGTATCAGAAATATTTAGCTCCCTTCTGTGCTTCATTCTATCTCCTCGAGCGCAATCCGGCAGTTCACAATTTTTCCAGAGAAAAGTTTCAAACCTTGGCTTTAATTTAATCTGGACAGAAGGCTATGGCAAGACTTTTTTTCGTTTGAGGAACGGGAAGGCTTCTACTGATACTCGGTGACGTTCCCACCTCTGGGGAAAAGAGAAGTTAAGGTTATCAACTAATTATCTTAGCGAAGGGAGTGGGCAAACTTGCTTGCGCTGCGGAAGCTTCGCTTCCGCACTCCAGAGCGAATTTGTCAAGTTACTAAAAGGAAATTGTTGAGCAGGATGAATTCCCGTCCCTATCCCTTCTTCTGGAGCAGATTTTGTATCTTTTCCTCCACTTCCCGAATAAGCTCAGCTTTTTCTGTAATCTGCTTAAGAAACCCTTTCACCTCAATAAGCGTTTTCAAATTAGGATCAGAATAGTTTTCTATTCTGGCTGTGCTTATCTTTTGAGTCAACCGGGTAATGCTTTCTCCTACCGACCTCTTTTTTTCAAGCAGAGATGCGAGATTTCCTTCCTCGGTTTGGCTTCTAAGTTCCCTCAATATCAGCTTGGAGAGTGTTAAAACCTGATCATATTGATCCAACAGTTTCCTGTAGTGTTCCAAAAGGCTCATGGATTTCTCCTACTGCAAGACTTTGCCAGAATAATGCTTCTTAGAAAGAAAGGATGAATCAATCATCGAGATCAATTCCAGACAACAGAAAAGGAAAAAGCCTTTTAAATGATAGGTCGGAAACGGATGTGGATGTTTATTGATCTCAGATGAAGTTTGAAATGTTTACCGGGCACAACCCCGGAGAGGACCTAAGTTTTTTTATCAGATTTTGAATATTTTTCCAACTCTGCTTCCAGTTGTCCGATTCGATCTTTTAGCTTATTTATCTCAGCCTTAGCTTTATGTTTTTCTAAAGCTTTCTCGATAGTCGATTTCAGATCGTTGAGTTTAAATGGCTTTACCACGTAATCGCAGGCTCCACATCGGAGCGCATCGATTGAGCTCTGGATGGTGGGATATCCGGTCATGATGATAGTTAAAGCACCTGGAGCAACTTTTTTTATCCGCCTCAAAGTCTCCATCCCGTCAATTCCCGGCATCTTCAGATCCAAAAGTATCAGGTCGGCTGCCTGGGTCTGCATCAGCTCCACCGCCTTCTCACCCGAATCAGCCAGAAAGACCTCATAACCTTCGGAGCTCAAAAACTCTAAGAGCAGTTCCCTCACAAATAGCTCATCATCAACCACTAAAATTTTTTCTGCAGGCATGGATTCACCTAAGACATGCTTTGAGTTATTTAAATTCTCTCTGGGAAATCCATTGATCGACTAAACCAGATTTTCTCTTGGGAATCCCATCTCCTTCCATCTTGTCTCAAATCATCCACTATAATTATCGCCATCCTTAAGCGGTTTCTTGAATCCTTATCTTATTCTCACTAACGTTTCTTACCCACCTTCTTTTTGGGTTTCTTATTCTTATTAACTTTCCTTCTCTTCCCCTTCGTTAATCTCCCTATCTCTTTTCTCAAGATTTCCTCTATGCTTCTCTGGGTCTCATCTTGCTCTGCAAGAGCATGTTTGAATACGTCCTCGATCCGCTCCACAAATATGAAATTGGTCTCCTCCTTTATCTTTTCCGGAAGATCCAAGAGGTTCTTTTCGTTTCCCTTGGGAAGGATCACGTTTCTGATTCCCACCCGATGGGCGGCGGAGACCTTCTCTCGCACTCCAGCCACGGGAATCACCCTCCCCCTCAACGAGACCTCTCCAGACATGGCAACATCATTTCTTATGGGTCTGTCGCTCATCACCGAGGCTATCACCAAGGAGACGGTGATTCCAGCCGAAGGTCCGTCTTTGGGAATGGATCCGGAGGGAAAATGAATGTGGATGTCATAGTTGGTGAAATCAGCATAGTTGATCCCAAGAATCTCTGCCTTGGAACGAACGTAGCTATGGGCCGCTTGAATGGATTCCTTCATCACCTCCCCTAATTGTCCGGTAGAGATCACCTGTCCGCTCCCCTTCATCTTCAAAGCCTCAATTAACATCAGATCCCCACCCGCTTCGGTCCAGGCAAGCCCAATGGCAACGCCTATCTCAGGATGTTTGGGGACCACATCCGGGATGTAAACCGGATTGCCCAAATATTCCTCCAGATTATCCGTGGTCACGGTGCAGGGCGAAAAATCACCTGAGACTTTGGATCGGGCACACTTACGACATATATTCTCCATCTCCCTTTGCAGGCTCCTTATCCCCGCCTCCACCGTATATTGTCTTATCACCTTCTTCAAAGCCTCATCGGTGAATCGAATATCCTGATCAGATAAGCCATGTTTTCTCAGCAACGTGGGCAGGATGAACTTTTTGGCTATCTCCAGCTTCTCCTCCTCTATGAACCCAGAGAACTCAATCATCTCCATTAGATCGAAAAGAGGACCGGGGATTTCGTCTGGCACTAGGGCGGTAGTCACAAATATCACATTTGAAAGATCGAAAGGAACTCCCAGGTAGTTGTCTAAGAAGTTTGGGTTCCTCTCTGGATCCAAAGCCTCAGCTAAGGCGGTGACAGGGTCCCCCCTAAGATTTTCAGTCGCCATCTTATCAACCTGCTCGATCATCATCAAAGGATTGGAACATCCGGCTTCCTTTATAGCTTGGATGATCTTCCCCGGCGAAGCTTCGGCATAAGTTGAGCGAGTCCCCTTGATCTCAGCTTCGTCTCTCACCCCTGCTAAGTTGGCCCTCACGAATTTCCTTCCCAGGGCTTTGGCAATCACCTGAGCCAAAGAAGTCTTCCCCGTTCCAGCAGGACCCACAAAACACAGAACTATCCCCTTGAAATCCCTTTTTAATTTCCGGACGCTGAACAGTTGAAGGATGTTTTCCTTGACCTTCTTTTGTCCGAAATGTTCGGTGGCTAAAACCTCCTCCAATTTATCTATATCTATATCTATCTCCTCACAGCTTGATTTTGTCCAAGGCAGTGACAGAAGCCAATCTATATGTGTTCTGACCATACCATACTCAGCCGAGGCGGTGGAGATCAATCTCAACCTCTCCACCTCCAGCAAAGCTTGCTTTTCCACATAAGGAGGAAGAGAGAAGGTCTTAACCTTTTCCCTCACCTCTCCAAGCTCCTTTTCCTGAAGTCCAGTTTCCTCCAGCTCCTCCCTTATCGTTTTCAGCTCTTCACGCAGGATCTCCTCCTTGATCTTTCTTTTCAAATCCTTTCGCAAATCGAAGCTTGTGTTCTTTTCCAGCTCCGCCCTTTTGATCTCTTCCTTCAAAAGATCAACCAATTCAGCCAGCCGGTCACTTGAATCCATCGTTTCTAAAATTTTCTGCTTGGAGGAAAGAGTAAAATGAAATGTGGAAGCTATCATATCGGCAAGCTTACTGGGCGCATCCTTGCTCATGCTGAAGATGTGATAAAATTCAGCAGGATAAGTTGGGTCAAGCTCAACCAGACGTTTGACCAACCCCATAATCTGATCTACCAGTTGTCTCTCCCGTTCCGAATTCGAGGTTCTGTCCTGCAGGTATTCAACCTTTGCCATAAAATAAGGCTCCCTTTGAGTAAATCTTCTTACCCGAATCCTCTTAACCCCTTCCACGATTACCTGCTTCCCCCCCTCTCCCAATCCCTCCACCTTCATCACTCTCCCTGCCGTCCCTATGGCAGACAATCGCTCAGCAGTGAGCTGTTTTATATCGGTAACCGGGGCAAAGATTAAACCAATTATTTCTCCAGAACCTGTATGGTCTTCAACCAGCCTTAAATTTCTCTCATATCCCACATGAATGGGCACGATGCCCAATGGAAAGACAACCGTGCTCATCAGAGGAAGCACCGGCAAAACTTCAGGCAGGCTCTCTTCTGAGACGCTTTCTTTTGAATTCATATTCCCGCTCAAGAATCAGTATTTAAAATTAAATTTTCTTTAGAAAACCGTTTTTCTTTTTTGAGCCATAAATAGGATAATCGATCTTTTCAACCGGTGTCAAGTATTATTTTGGGTTCCCTTTGAAACCCCGGGTTACCATCACGCTTTAGTTGCTCCAAAGAACGTGAATAAATCACCAGAAACATATTCTCTTATCGGTTGCCTAAGGATAAACTTCATGTCCTTCTTGGAAGGAGCTTACCAGAGATGGTTTGAGAAGGGAAACGTAAAAAAGTCAAAAGAATACCCAAGACGATGTTGGCGATGAGATCAGTTAAATCCAACTACAAAAATAGGCTTTGTCCCAAGTTTGTATGATTTCGGTTTTTTCGACATGTTGAATTAACAGCAGTTGGCCTGGTGATAATGTGGGTAAGTGGGAAGTAGTTATCCCTACCATAGGGCACAGAGGCTTGGGGGTCAAAAGTCCTTGATAAAAAAATCGGATTCCCCTATTCTGTTGTAAACAGAGGTGTTGCGGGATCGGGATAAGGATATCCAGCAACGAATAAATTCCAAAATGAAGATTTGTTCAGTTAATTGCGCAAGGATCAATAATATGCCCTCACCACTTAATCCATCAACAACAAATCCGCTTTTGGGATCGGTTGAAAGAATGACCAGCTTCACAGCTTACATTCTTTCCGGTGCTCTTATCCCCAAAAGTGAAAGTCCGCTCTTCACCGTCACCTGAATTGCCTTGACCAAAAGCATGCGAGCAGAGGTGGACTCGGCATCCCGGGTAATGATCCTGTGTTTCTGATAAAAGCGATTGAAGGTGGAGGAAAGGTCGTTCAAAAACGAGCAGATAAAAGCGGGCTCATAGCTTTCCGCCGCAGATTTAACCCTTCGAGGGAAATCCTGAAGCAATTTGATCACCGACCACTCCTCTTCGGTAGAAAAGACATTGCAGTTGATCTTTTTACCAATCGGCTTTCCATATTTTCTCAGCAGGCTGCATAGCCGAGCATGGGTGTATTGTACATAAGGAGCAGATTCACCCTCGAAGGAGAGGACCTGATCCCAGTCGAAATCAATATCCTTGTTTCGCCGGGTAGCTAAATCGGCGAAGATCACCGCACCAATTCCAACTTCCTTTGCTACTTCTTCCTTATCCTCCAAGTCAGGATTTTTCTTTTCAATAATTTCCCGGGCTAATTGAATCGACCTGTTTAAGACATCCTCCAAAAGAATTATGTTTCCTTTGCGGGTGGACATCATCTTTTGTTTGAATTTGATCCACCCAAAGTCCACATGCACGCAATCCTTGGCCCACCTATAACCCAGAAGCTCCAGCACCTTGAACACCTGCTGAAAATGAAGCTTCTGTGCACTTCCCACCACATAAAGCGATTTATAGAAATGATAAGTATTATACCTGTAGATGGCGGCAGCAATGTCCCGGGTGGCATACAGGGTAGCTTCATCCTTTTTCTTCAAAAGACAGGGAGGAAGATCAAATCTTTCCAAGTTGACGATCAGAGCATCCTGACTTACCTGAGCCAATCCCTTGGATTTGATCTTTTCGATGGTCTGATCCATAAATTTGTTGTAGAAGCTTTCTCCAGCATAGGAATCAAATTCTATGCCCAGCATTCGATAAACCCTTTTAAACTCCTGTAAACTGAAGTCTCTGAATTTTCTCCACAAAGCTTCAGCCTCTTTATCTTGTTCCTCCAATTTTTTGAACCACACACGAGCTTCATCCTCCAGCTTAGGGTCCTTCTCCGCCTCCTGATGAAACCTGACATAAAGATCGTAAAGGGTGGATATAGGATCCTTAAGAAGCTCCTTTTCATCTCCCCACATCTTATATGCCAAGATCACTTTTCCGAACTGCGTTCCCCAATCGCCAAGATGGTTGATGCGCACCACATTAAAACCCAGCTTTTTAAAGATCAGATAAAGTGCGTTTCCGATTACAGTGGTTCTAAGATGCCCTACTCCAAATGGTTTGGCGATGTTGGGAGAGGAGAAGTCAATCACTATGGTCTTCCCCTCTCCTACCTTATCTGAACCGTAATCGTCCCCCTGGTCAAATATCTTGGTGAGAACAAACTCAGCCAATTTACCTCTGTTCACTTTAAAATTAACATAGGGACCGATTGAATAAATCTCTGGAATAAGCTCTGTGGCTTTCAATCGAGCAGAGATCTCTTTTGCGATCTGATTCGGAGGCCTCCTTAATTTTTTGCTTAACGTAAAACAGGGAAAGGCATAGTCGCCCAACCTCTGGTCCGGGGGAACTTCTATCAGACCACTTATCTCTTCCGCGGGGAGAGAAACCTCCTTGGATACGATTTTAATGATCTCTTCAACAAATTTATTCATGCCCATTTGAAGTTACAAACAAAACTGAGAATTAGCAACTTAAAAATCTTGTTTCTCCCCTCGTATCACTTTACCTGCATATATGTCAATATTCATCTACGGTTCTTCTTCGTCTTTATGGAGAGGGGGAAACGGAAGGGGGAGGTTTCAAATGTATCAAATTAAATAAGTTTTTAACCCTTTTTATCTTACAAAAAATTCTTTCAACCGAAATGGAGAAGATCCAGATTTAAAGAATCTCACCATCCCTCACTCCTCCTATTTCCCCCTAACCCAGATCTGAAGAGATGAAGAGGTGAAAAACGAAGTTCCTGTTGCCATTATGCTTTATTAAGTTTCCATTGACAAGGAGAGTTATGCAGTTTATATTCAAATTGCGAACCTGAATAATCTAAAACTTAAGTCTTTTTTTTCATGACTTTTTTAGAAAATATCACCTTTGGACAATACGTCCCATCAGGTTCGGTGATCCACAGGTTAGATCCCAGAACTAAACTTATCGTAATTCTGGGCATAATGATCATAGCGATGACCACCACCCAATGGGGAATCTATCTTTTGATATCGCTTTTTTTGCTATCTTTAACTTTCATTTCAAAAATCCCCTTTCCTTATTTCGTTCGGAACCTAAGGTCTTTTTTCTGGCTGTTTTTGCTCACCTTCGTTTTACATATCTTTTTTGCCCCATCAGAAACAGCCAAATTCTGGGATCTTAAGTTTATCAAAGTAAACCATCAAGGGGTTTTGAACGGAGCAGTGTATAGCTGGCGGATTGCCATTTTCATCTTCTCCGCTACATTTTTGAGCCTCACAACTCAGGCGTTAGAATTGACCGATGCGGTCTTTAGATTCTTCTCTCCTTTAAGAAGGTTCAAGATTCCGGTGGAGGAACTCTCCTTGATCACCATGATCTCTTTGAGATTTATTCCCCTGCTTTTGGAGGAGGCGATCAATTTAAAAAAGGCCCAGATGTCCCGGGGAGCATCCTTTGAAGGCAACTTAATCAAGAGGGTAAAGAAAACCTTACCTCTTCTGGTGCCGTTGTTTGTCTCTTCCTTCAGGAAGGCGGATGAGCTGGCTTTGGCTTTGGAGGCTCGGGGTTTTAGAAGCGGACAAAGAAGATCCAGCTATCAGAGATTGGTCCTTAAAGCGCCGGACTTAGTCTTTTTATCTTTACTTTTCTTGGTGGCGGTTTTATCTTATCTAATCAAAATGCTTTAAGAAACGCTGGATGTTGAGGAACATAAAACTTGAAATCGAATACGATGGAACTGACTTTTATGGATGGCAGGTGCAACCAGAGCTCCGCACAGTCCAGGGAGAGGTTCAAGATAGGCTTCAAATCATCTTAAAACAAAAGGTCAATCTAATAGGTTCGGGCCGGACTGATGTGGGAGTGCATGCCCTAAGACAGGTGGCTAACTTCACGACAGACAGTCGGCTGGACAAAGATTCAATTCTAAGAGGACTGAATGGGCTTCTCCCCGATGATGTGGTAATAAAGAAGGTGGAGGAGGTGGATTTGGATTTCAATGCCAGATATAGCGCAAAAAGCAGAACATATCAATATAGGATCTATCTGGGGCGAACCGCAATTCTAAGAAGATACGTCTGGCAGGTTCTATATTCGCTGAATGTGGAAAGCCTTGTTAAAGCCACTCAGCAAATCATCGGAGAGCATGATTTCTCCTCCTTCTGCGTGACCGAGTCCTCGAAGGGAAGCAACATCTGTAAGGTTTCAGAAGCTACTTGGGAGAAATCAGTCGATGAATTGATCTTTATAATTGAGGCAAATAGATTTCTTCATACCATGGTAAGGAGCCTGGTTGGGACTCTAATTGAGGTAGGAAGGGGATATTTTTCGGTTTCGGACTTTATCGATATAATGGAGGCAAAAGACAGAACCAAGGCAGGTCCCACCGCACCAGCTTGCGGACTTTATTTAGCTGAGGTAAGATATTGAATGTCTTGTAGGTCGGGCTGGTGCATGCCTGCCCGACAACAATGGATATGGAAAGACAGACAGGTGTTGGGTAGCTCCTATACGAGGCGTAACCCGGCCTACTAATTAATTTTTGGAGGTTAAAAAAAATGAAATTCTTCATCGACACGGCGAACTTAGATGAGATAAAAGAAGCTGCCAGCATAGGCATTCTGGACGGAGTGACTACCAATCCCACCCTTTTGGCCAAGGAGAAGGGGAAAGGGGATTTCAGAGCCATTTTGAAGAAGATATGTGAGACGGTTGATGGACCGGTCAGTGCGGAGGTGGTGGCGACGGATGCGGAGGGAATGGTAAAGGAAGCAGAAGATTTAGCCAGGCTACACAAAAACATTGTGGTGAAAATCCCCATGTCCAAGGAAGGTTTGAAGGCTATAAAGATACTGGATTCAAAGGGGATCAGAACTAACTGTACCTTAATCTTCTCCCCCATTCAAGCCCTTATGGCTGCCAAGGCGGGAGCATCCTTTGTCAGTCCCTTTGTAGGAAGGCTGGACGATGCCAGCCACATAGGGATGGATCTGGTGCAGGACGTCGTGAGCATCTTTGAGAATTATGAGCTAGCCACGGAAATAATCGTGGCCAGCGTTAGAAACCCCTTGCATGTGGTTGAAGCGGCGGTGATGGGAGCAGATATAGCCACCATCCCCTTCAGGGTGATTGAGCAGTTGATCAAGCATCCCCTCACAGATGTAGGAATAAAAAGGTTTTTGGAAGATTGGAAGAAGGTGGAAAAGTAAGATTTGAATTTACTGGAAGCTCAAGGCTTTTTGTTCCACCCACAATCGAACAGAAATGTATTCCGACTTTCAGAATTTTTTAAGAACACATCTTAAAAAAGACACAAGATGATTGAGCGATATACCACTCCTCGAATGAAAGCTTTATGGTCCGACCAGAACAGATTTCAGAAATGGTTGGACATCGAGATCTTAGCCTGCGAGGCGATGGCTCATTTTGGAATCATCCCCCAAAAAGCCTTCAGCAAGATTAAAAAAAAAGCTAAATTCGATGTTAAGAGAATCCAAATGATCGAAGAAAAAACAAAACACGATGTGGTTGCCTTCATCACCAACGTGGGAGAAAGGCTGGGACCTGAATCCAGATATTTTCATTTCGGTTTGACCTCCTCCGATATTCTGGATACCTCACTTTCCCTGCTGATGAAAGAAGCGGGGGAACTGATCTTGCTGAATCTGAAGAAATTGACCCAGACGATCAAAAAAAGGGCAGTTAAGTTTAAGTACACCCCCATGATCGGCAGAACTCATGGGGTTCATGCTGAGCCGATCACCTTGGGCTTTAAGTTTGCCCTGTGGTTTACTGAACTTCAAAGGCATATAGGGCGTCTGCAAAAAGCGATCGACACCGTATCAGTGGGGAAAATTTCAGGGGCGGTGGGAACCTTTTCAAATTTGAATCCTAAGGTGGAAGAGTGGGTCTGCAGAAAATTGAAGTTAAAGCCTGCTCCGGTCTCCAGCCAGATAATTCAAAGGGATCGGCATGCGGAGTTTTTGACCACCTTGGCTCTTATCGCCAGCTCCATAGAGAAGTTTGCCACCGAAATAAGAAGCCTGCAGAGGACCGAGATTTTAGAGCTGGAGGAGGGATTCAGCAAGGGACAAAAGGGCTCCTCCGCCATGCCCCATAAAAGAAATCCTATCACCTGTGAGAGATTGTGTGGTCTGGCCAGGCTGGTCAGAACCAACGCCTGCGCTTCCTTAGAGAACATCACCCTGTGGCATGAAAGGGATATATCCCATTCATCAGTGGAAAGGGTGATAATCCCGGATTCCACCATCCTTGTTGATTATATGCTGATCCAATTCAACCGTATAATGGAGAATCTTTTGGTTTATCCTGAGAACATGATGGCAAATCTAAATAAAACTGAGGGGATGATCTTCTCCGGACGCTTGCTTTTAGAGCTTTCCAAAAAGACTCACTCCAAAGAGGAAGCCTATAAGATAGTGCAGGATAACGCCATGAAAGCCTGGAAGGAAAACAAAAGTTTCAAGGATCTCATTCTCAAAGACAAAAGGGCAAAAAGGTATTTAAGTGAACAAAAGATCAAGGAGTGTTTTGATCTAAATTATTACTTGAGAAATTTGGATTATATTTTCAAAAGGGTCTTTAAATGACAAAAGAGGGATTTAAATTCCTTTTTCCTCTTCTGAGCACGTCTTTAATTCTTTACGCGGTCTGGGTATATAATAATGGAGTGATAGTTTTGGCCTTTGCAGTGGTTTTCTTTCTTCTCTCACTTTTCACCATCTATTTTTTTCGGGATCCGGAAAGGGAAGCCCCTTCTGGCGAAAATCTGATCCTTTCCTCTGCTGACGGGAAGGTCATCCTGATAAAGTCCTTTGAGAATCTGGAGTTTGTAGGCAGAAAGGGGACTTTGGTTAGCGTGTTTATGTCACTTTTTGACGTGCACATCAATCGTGTTCCCATCTCCGGCGTGGTCAAATATCTCAAGCACAGTTCCGGCAAATTTTTTCCCGCCTTCAAGGATAGAGCATCTTCTGAGAACGAACAGACCGAAATAGGTCTGGAAAATGCACATGGCAAAATCATATTGAGGCAGATAGCCGGGATCATCGCTCGAAGGATCGTATGTGAGATCAAACCGGGAGACTCAGTCAAAGCTGGTCAGCGTTTAGGAATGATCAGATTTGGCTCCAGGGTTGATCTTTTTCTGCCTGAGAACGTGGAGATCAAGGTTAGATTGGACCAAAAGGTAAAAGCTGGGGAAACCATCATAGGGATTTTTAAAAAGTGAGAAACATTAAAGGGATCTTTCCTGGAGTTTTCACTGTGGGCAACATGTTCTGTGGCTTTGTGTCGATTCTTTACAGCTTCGATGGTGAGCCAATCTTTGCCGCTTGGATGATAATTTTGGCAGGATTTTTCGATGCCCTGGATGGAAAAGTAGCTCGATTTGCTGGATCTGCCTCCCGCTTTGGGGTGGAGCTGGATTCTTTTGCTGACCTTCTCTCCTTTGGGATAGCACCTGCGGTTTTATTTTATAATCTACAAATCTATCCTTTGGGAAAGTGGGGATGGATACTCGGTTTCGTCTTCGTCATGTGTGGCGCATTCCGGCTAGCAAGATTTAATCTCCAACAATCCAAGTTGCAGGAAAAGCTTCCTTATATGGGCTTACCCATCCCCACCGCGGCCATAACCCTGGTGAGCTACACCCTGTTTTGCTACGAGATATGGGGAACCTTACGTTTTCCCAAAGCCTTGATCACCATGATCATCGCCTTCTCCGGATTGATGGTCAGTGGAATAGAATATGAAACCTTACCAAAATTCTCTTTCAGCGACAAAAAGAACAAAATCAAGCTGATCTATATTTTCGTATTTCTGTTGGTTCTGATAATCAACCCTCGACTGGCTCTTTTCCCCTTCGGTTTGCTCTATATTCTGTCTGGGCTACTCAAGGGTGCTTATGAATTATTTCATGCTGAAAAACAGGAAAGTATGGCTTAGAAATTCTACCCAGAGAGGTTTTGTTCCTTTTTGTAGTGGATGCAGTCCAGAAATTTTTTCTATTGGACTGTAACGTAAATTCACGATAAGTAGTTGCTCAATTTATTGAGCACTGCCGTCGCTACACCCGATAAATCAGGCAACTATAAAGTGAATAAATTTATGTTACAGAGCACCATAGGCCATAGCAATTTTTGAAAAAGATCGATCGGACTGTCAAGCTTTACCAAAAAACAGATAAAGCATCCTATCCAGAGCAACATTTGTGTTGCGAAGTTGATTAAAAAGCATTTTAACAGATACGACTAATTTGGAAAGGAGAAGTCAAAAATCATGGACAGGGAAAACGAAAGTCATCTGGCGGTGGTGTATGTCAAGCTAAAGGATGGAGTTTTGGATCCACAAGGCTCCACTATAAAAAGGGCTTTGGAGGATATGGGCTATCGGGGGATAAAACAAATCCGTTCCGGAAAGATTTTCGAGATAACCTTCAAGCAGGATGAAAAGACAAAACCGGAGAAGCTGATCGATGAGATCTGTCGAAAACTTTTAACTAACCCGGTAATAGAAAAATATAACTTCGAGATAATCAAATGAAATTCGGCGTGATAATTTTTCCCGGTTCAAATTGCGACTACGACGCCTATATGGCGATCAAAACCGTGATAAAACAGGAGGTGGAGTTTCTTTGGCATCAGGACGCCTCGCTTCGCAACTGCGACTGTGTGATCCTGCCCGGTGGTTTTTCCTATGGCGATTATCTGAGGACCGGTGCCATCGCCCGATTTTCTTCCATCATGAAAAGGGTGATGGAGTTTGCTAGGGAGGGGGGATTGGTGGTGGGAATCTGCAATGGGTTTCAAATACTCTTAGAGGCTGGCCTTCTCCCCGGAGCTATGCTTAGAAATGCCTCTCTTCGGTTCATTTGCAAATTTGTCCATATTAAGGTGGAGAATGAGAACACTCCCTTCACCAATCTTTCTATGAAGGGGCAGGTTCTCAAAATCCCCATTGCCCACTCTGATGGAAATTACTTTA